>QGUP01000596.1 GCA_003242505.1 Bacillota bacterium | reverse complement strand
CTGGCGGGGGAGTGGAAGCCCCGGTGGCCGGCCTCGAGGTGGGCCCCCCGGGCCCCGACGGCCCCCTGGCCGCCCTGGCGGAGGGGGCCGGGGACCTGGCCCTGGTGCCCGGGGCCCCGGGCTCGCCCCCGGAGCCGGGCGCGGTGGTGGCCGCCTGGACTTACTCCCTCGTCGCCGGGGACTACCTGGCGCCGGAAAGCCTGGCGGGGGTGGCCGAACTCCCGGCAGCACCGCCCCCCGGTGCCCAGCCCCAGGCGGTTGCGGCTTCCGGCAGCCCGGCAGCGGCCGCCCAGGCCCCCGGGGCGCCGGCGCCCCTCTCCTTCCGGGACCTGGACTGGGGCCGGGTGCTCCTGCCCGTCGGGGGGGTGTCGCCGACGCCGGAGAACATCGCCTCCGGCCGCTACCCCGGCAGCCAGCCCTTCTGGCTGGTGCCGGGTCCCCGGGCCGGGACCTGGTCCGGCCCCGTCGCCCTCGGGGAGCTCCTCGCCTGGACCGGCGCGGAGGAGCGGGTCCTGGCCCGGTCGGGCCTCGCCGACCCCGGCAGCCGGCCCAGCCGGCCGGTGACCCTGGCCGCGGTGGGGGACGTGATGCTGGCCCGGCGGGTCGGCGAGCGGATCCGGGAGGAGGGGCCGGCGTACCCGGTGGCCCTGGTGGCCGACCGGCTGGCCGCGGCAGATATCGCCCTGGGCAACCTCGAGTCCCCCATCGGCGTCCGGGGCGAGCCCATCCCCGGCAAGGGGATCTGGTTCCGGGCGGACCCCGCGGCGGTGGAGGCCCTCACCCGGGCCGGCTTCGACGTCCTCTCCGTCGCCAACAACCACATCCTGGACTACGGCCTGGAGAACTTCGCCGAGACCCTGGCGCACCTGGAGGCCGCGGGGATCGCGGCGGTGGGGGGCGGCCCGGACCTGGCCGCGGCCCGCCGGCCGGTGATCCGGGAGGTCGCCGGCCTGCGGTTTGCCTTCCTGGCCTACAGCCAGTTCGCGGACCTCTTCTGGTCCTGGGAGGACCCCTTCCGCTTCGCCGCCACGGAGGACCGGGCGGGGGTGGCGCCCCTGGACGAGGCGATCCTGGAGGAGGATATCCCGCGGGCCCGGGCGGAGGCGGACGTGGTGGTGGTGACGGTCCACTGGGGGGAGGAGTACCAGAACGTCCCGACGCCGGAGCAGGTGCGCCTGGCCCGGCGGATGGTGGACCTGGGGGCTGACCTGGTCCTGGGCCACCACCCCCACGCGGTCCAGGGCTTCGAGATCTACCGGGGCGGGTTTATCGCCTACTCCATGGGCAACTTCATCATGGACCAGGAGCGCCTCGGCTCCATAACCCGGGAGTCGATGCTCCTGGAGTTCACCTGGTATCCCGGCGGCGGCCGGACGGTCCGGGTCACTCCGGCCTGGATCACCGGCTACCGGCCGGCCTTCCTCGAGGGCCCGGAAGCTGAAGCGGCCCTGAAGAAACTGGCCGAGATCAGCGCGGCCATCCGGTAGGGAAGCCCCGGCCGGGAGGCGAGCCCGACCCCGGGCCCGCAGCCACCCCCGGACCCACACCCCACCACGGCTGCAGCCCCACCCCAGGAGGTGTCCCCCCGATGACCCAGCGCCCTCCCGACCCACCTCCCACCCCTCC
>QGUP01000595.1 GCA_003242505.1 Bacillota bacterium | reverse complement strand
CCGGCAGGCCATCGCCCGGCGGATGGGCCGCACCGCCCCGGACGAGGTGGTGATCACCGCCGGCGCCCAGCACGGCCTGGCCCTCATCGTCCGGGCCCTGACAGAGCCCGGGGACGCGGTGGTGGTGGAGAACCCCTCCTACTACCGCTCCCTCACCCTCTTCACCGGCCTGGGGCTCCGGGTGCTGCCGGTGCCGGTGGACCGGGAGGGGATCCGGACCGACGCCCTGGCGGCGGTGCTCGACCGGCACCGGCCCCGGCTCATCTTCGTCACCCCGAACTTCCAGAACCCCACCGGCGCCAGCCTCAGCCCCCTCCGCCGGCGGCAGCTTCTCACCCTGGCCCGGCTCCACCGGGTGCCGGTGGTGGAGGCCGACAGCTACGGCGAACTCTGGTTTGAGGTCCCCCAGCCGCCCCTCCGGGAGCTGGACCCCACCGGGCCGGTGATCTACGTGGGCAGCTTCAGCAAGACCGTGGCGCCGGGGCTCCGGATCGGCTGGGTGGTGGCACCGCCGCCGGTGGCGGAGCGGCTGGCCGCGGTCCAGGGGCAGCAGGAGAACGGCCTGCCCCTGGTGGGCCAGTGGGTCCTGGCGGAGTTTCTCCGCCGGGGCTGGCTCGACGAGCACCTGGCCCGGCTCCGGCAGGCCCTCCGGGAGCGCCGGGACGCCCTGGTGGCGGCCCTGGCCCGGCACCTCCCCGAAAGCCGGTGGCAGGTCCCGGGGGGCGGCTACCACCTGTGGCTGGAGCCGGAGGAAGGGATCTCCGCCCTCGCCTGGTTCCGGGCCGCCGCCCGGGCGGGGGTGCTGGTGATGCCCGGGGACCTCTACGGCAGCCCCGCCGGCCTGCGGCTCAGCTTCAGCTGCGCCGCCGTCCCGGAGCTGGAGGAGGGGGTGCGCCGGCTCGCCCGGGCCCGGGAAGGGCTCCGGCGGGAGGGCCATCCCGGCGACGTGGAGCCGGTGATCTGAGAGGGCCCGGCTGCCCCTGCAGCCGGGCCCACTCTTGCCTCCTGTCCTTTCATACAGCCCGTTTCCGGCGCCGGATCCGGTCCGCGGCCTCCCCCTTACCCGGCCCCGCCGGGCTCGGGGGGGAAGGTGGTCGTCATGATCGGCACGGAGGCCATCTCTACCATCTTGAACTTCCCAGGGCCCTGGTAATCCACGTGGTAGAGAGTCCACCCGGCCCCCTCCAGCGCCAGGATCGCCACATCCTGGGGCTCGCCGGCCGTCGTCCCCGCGACCCCCACGACCAGCTTCCCGAGCTGGACCCAGTCGGCGAAGACGTAGGTACGGGTTCCGTCGGGCTCCTCCACGTAGACGTTCCAGGGCTGGCCATCATCCCAGCTGTAGTCCTGTCCGCCCGGGGGCCGGCCCACCCGGGCGATGACCACCAGCTTCTCCTCGACGCCGTCCTCGTCCAGGTCGGCCTTGACCTCCTGGTGGTATCCCCACTCCCGCTGGCCGGCCACGCCCAGGGGGTAGTGGGGGTTGATCTTGTTCACTTCCTTCCCTGCGGCACCGCCCCCGGAACCGGTGCCCCCACCCCCCTGCAGCCGCCGCACCTCTTCCGTCAGGGTCTGGACTGCGTCGGTCAGCGCCTTTTGCTGCTCCGACAGGGCCCGCACCTCGTCC
>QGUP01000594.1 GCA_003242505.1 Bacillota bacterium | reverse complement strand
CAGTCCGCCTCCAGTCGGGCGGCCCAGATGGGATCGGGATGGGGTCGCCGCCGGACCGCACCGGCCGGGGCGCCGCCCCTACGCCGTGCCATCGGGGGCACCTCCCTTGGCCTTGGCGACAGCCTCCCGAGCCAGCCGGACGGCCTCCAGATAGAGCGCAAGATCCGGTGGCGATCCAGGACGCTCTTTCGGATTCCAGTACGGGTCAGTAGCCCTGGAGCGCCGGACCCGCTCCTCCTCGACCCGGATCATGGCCTCGCAGGCGGCGAGGAGGTTCCGCACCACCCCCTGCTCCAACGCGGCGGTCGGGATGCCGGCGCAGGCGTTGACCGCTGCGACGATTCGCCTGCCATTGTCCACGGCAGCATACCAAGTTGCCCCCGACGCGTGGCAGGTGGCGATCAGCACACGGCCGGTCTCGTCGTACACGTGGGCGGCGCAGCCGAAACTGTAACCGGGGTCCTCGTATCTCCACGGCTCAGGAGTGTGAGGCACCGCCGCTCACCTCCTCCTTACGGTCCAGCCGCCGCCGGTACGCCACGGCGTCCCAGGCTACCCACCCGCCCACCGCCAGCAGGCCGGCGGCCCCGGCCAGCATCAGGGCCAGGGCCGCACGCGCCATCATGGCGATGACCGCCAGCCGCAGGGTCAGGTCAGCGTCCGCCACGGATGCCGCCCTCCTCCTGCTCCTGGGAGGCCCAGGCCTGGTCGTCGGGCATGCACGCAAACAGGATCTCGACCCTGGCCGCCTTCCCCTGTGTGGCAGCGGCCCGTCCCTGCCGCAACAGGTCCCGAGCCTTCACCACATAGTCCGGTGCCTCACCTCCGCTGACGATTCTGTCAAGCAGCAACAAGGCGTGTAACTCCATACTCAGCGGCGCAACAGGATGACCACGCATCCCCTCCTCCAGCCAGTCCGCCAGCCGCCGGAGAAGGGCAATTCGTGCCCGTTCGTCGGCCTCCACCGCATCATTCAGCGATTTCCGGTTGAGGGCCAGCCACTGTTCGCTCTGAGTGGCATAGTTGCGCAGATCATCGGCAACCCACCTGGCAATCTCCGGAGTCACCTCTAACGGCGGTTCAGGGGCTTTGCTCGGCCTCACATCCGCCAGGACCCGGGCCACAATCGCCTCCTCCGATGCCTCCGGCATCTCCCGGGCCCAACGTACAGCGGCCCGGACCATCGCCCGGGCCTGCGCCTCGCTGTAGGTCACGGCTGTGGAACCTCCCCCGTCCTTGACCCCGGGAACTGAACGTAGACCAGCTCCACGTCCTCGCCTACCCCCAGGAGCTCATGCCAGCAGCGCCGGGAGCAGCAGCACTCCAGGTTTTCCGGCCACTTCGGCCACCCGGAGCCGCGCTCGAACAGAGCACCGCAGTTGGCGCACGTCTCCATCACGGCTGCGGCACCTCCTCCCGCTCCGCCTCTGCCTCCCGAATCCACTGGCGCACGGCCTGCTCAATCCGCCGCAGGGCAAGCTCCACGTACTCGGGCTTGATGTCGTACCCCACGTACCGCCGGCCAGCCAAGAGGGCGGCCACACAGGTGGTGCCCGAGCCGCAGAAGGGGTCCAGCACCACGTCCCCGGCAAAGCTGTAGAGCTGGATCAGCCGGGCCGGCAGCTCCAGGG
>QGUP01000593.1 GCA_003242505.1 Bacillota bacterium | reverse complement strand
ATGTCAGGTAGGATTGTTACTAGAACGTATAGACCGAATAGTTGACGGGGTCCGAGTGCGCCTCCTACCCTCCAGCGGCGCAGCGGTGAACAGGTCCGGCGCCCAGGCCCCGGCGCCGCTGGAGCAGGTCAAGGGGCGACTGCGACGGACCGTGAGGATGGAGTGCCTGAGATCATGAACCTGGCGTATGTCACCCTTTACGTGAGCGATCTTGCTCTCCTTCGCGATTGGTACGTCCACAACCTGGGACTTTCGATCGTCTGGCAGTCCCCGTCTTTTGTCTTGCTGAAGGGAACCGGGGGCGCCATGCTTGGACTGCACCAGGGTGCGCCGCTGGCGGAGCCGGAACGGGTCCAACTCCACTTTGAGGTGCCCGATGTCGATGCGCTCTACGAGACCCTTTACGCCCGAGGGCTGCCCTTCCGTCACGGGCCCCAGGAGATGCCCTGGGGTGTCCGCATGGCGGCCCTGAGGGATCCGGCAGGGCACACCGTGGAACTCTACACCCCGCTGCCTGGACGGGGGTTCAGACAGCATCCTGGGGAACCGGCTGCAAGCCGGCCTGGTGGGGATGCCGGGACGGGAGGCCGTTGACCCGCCCCTGGGGCACGGGGGTAGGCTGGAAGGGCCGGTGGAGTGGCGGTCGGGCCATCCGCAGGAGCATCACCGCCGCCTCACCCCGGATCAGGGTCTGGTCCGGCGCCGGCTGATGGGCGCATCCCAGTTGCTGCTGGCACCGGCCGGGACGATGCCCCGCTGCTGCAGGGCGGCGACGTGGGGCTGGTACCACTGGGCAGGCGGACCATCCTCCGCCAAACCCAGAGAGCGGGAAAGTACAGTGGCGAACTCTGCCCGGGTCATCGGCTGGTAGAACCGAAACTCCCGGTCCTCGTACCTGAGGGGGTCTTCGGGTTCGACGGGGTAGCCGCGGATGAGTTCGAACTGGATAGCTTTGACCAACTCACCGCCATAGGGCTGGCGCCGGTCCGGTTCGCTTGTGATATACGCCCAGTCGGGCTATGAGGGCCGGTCGGCGTAACGCCACGCATCACCCGCCACGGCCCTGCCAGACGGTCCGGCCGCCCCCACCGCGATGCCGACCACCAGGGCCGCTGCGGTGACCTTCGCCGCAACTCCATTCCGTCCGCCCGGCTGCGTCCGCCGAGGCCAGGGCGAGTTTCCGCCCACAGCCGCCGAGACAACACACGAGCCGCCCGCGGCCTGTGGCAGGCCGCGGGCGGCTTGTCGCATACGGGGCACCTTGCAGTCGGGTCACACCTTGAGGGAGGCGCCGGCTCTACCCACCCCACACTGCCGGCGCTACGGCCCGGACCGCGGCGTCCAGCACCTCCGCCAGCCGGTCGGCCTCGGCCTCGGTCAGCACCAGGGGCGGCGTGAGGAGGATCACGGGGGTGTAGGGGCAGACGCCGATGATCACTCCGCGCCGGAGGCACTCGGCCTCCACCCGGAACTGGCTCCCCTGGGGCCAGGGGCGGCCGTCGGTGGCCAGGGGGATGCCGATGAGGAGCCCCTTGCCCCGGACCTCGGCGAAGTGGGGGTTGCCGGTGGCCCGGAAGGCGGCCATCAGCCGCTCCCCCAGGGCCGCGGCCCGCTCCGGGAGCCGCTCCCGGAG
>QGUP01000144.1 GCA_003242505.1 Bacillota bacterium | reverse complement strand
GCCGGATTCGCCTTGACATGCGCACCGACTTCTGGATAGGATAGGGAAGTACCAGAATTGCCGATGTCGGCAATAAAGCCCTTCCCGATGCGGGGACCCATGGTCCAGCACCGGCGCCCAGAGAGGGGGCTCCCGGCGGGCCGGGCCGCCACACCGGCCCGGCGCCGGCGGGGCTGGAAGGCCCCTGCGATCCGGCGGACCAGCGCCATCCCCAAGGGGCGGCGTCGAAGGGCTGTAGCCCATGAGGCTCGAAGGGCTTCGGCCCATGAGAGCCGAAGGGCCCTTGCCCATGAGGCGCCGCCGGGTGAGCCCGTTACAGCTCCCACGAGGGACCCGGTGTTGCGGGGGTCCGAGGTTCGTGAGCCCCACGGCTTGCCCAGGGGGTTCGCAGCCCGGCTTTCGCCAAGGCTTTCGCCAAGGCTTGCCCCAGAGGGTCCGTAGGACCCGCCTCCGCCCTCGCCGCCGGGTAACCAGGGTGGTACCGCGGGGTGTAATCCCCGTCCCTGGAGCGCTGCTCCCGGGACGGGGTTCTCATTTGTGCGGGCTCCGGCGGGGCGGGCTGGGTGCGCCCGCACCGGGGCTCCAGGGGCCCTGGGGGCCCCGGGCGCCGGGGCCGACCTTGCGCAAGGAGGAAAGCGCCATGATGACCGGCAGTGAAATCCGGACCAAGTTCATCGAGTTCTTCAAGCAGAAAGGGCACACCCACGTGCCCTCCTCGTCCCTGGTGCCGGCCAACGACCCCACCCTGCTCTTCACCAACGCCGGCATGAACCAGTTCAAGGACGTCTTCCTGGGGCTGGAGCAGCGGCCCTACAAGCGGGCCGTCACCGCCCAGAAGTGCGTCCGGGCCGGCGGCAAGCACAACGACCTGGACGCGGTGGGCCGCACCGCCCGGCACCACACCTTCTTCGAGATGCTGGGCAACTTCAGCTTCGGCGACTACTTCAAGAAGGAGGCCCTGACCTGGGCCTGGGAGTTCGTCACCAGCAAGGAGTGGCTGGGCCTGGACCCGGACCGGATCTGGGTGACCATCTACAAGGATGACGACGAGGCCTACGAGATCTGGCGGTCCCTGGGCCTCCCGCCGGAGCGGATCGTCCGGATGGGGGAGAAGGACAACTTCTGGGCCATGGGGGACACCGGCCCCTGCGGCCCGTGCTCGGAGATCTTCGTGGACATGGGCGAGGAGTACTCCTGCGGGGCGGAGCGGTGCGCGATCGACACCTGCGGCTGCGACCGCTGGCGGGAGTTCTGGAACAACGTCTTCATGCAGTACAACCGGGACGCGGACGGCCGCCTCACCCCCCTGGAGCGGCCGGGGGTGGACACCGGCCTCGGCCTGGAGCGGGCTGCGTCCATCCTCCAGGGGGTCTGGTCCAACTACGACACCGACCTCCTGCGCCGGATCATCGACCGGGTGGTGGAGCTGTCGGGGGTGCCCTACGACCCCGGGGAGAAGGGGATGCCCCACCGGGTGATCGCCGACCACGTCCGGTGCTGCACCTTCCTCATCGCCGACGGCGTCCGGTTCTCCAACGAGGGCCGGGGCTACGTGATGCGCCGGATCCTCCGCCGGGCGGTGCGCTACGGCCGGACCCTGGGCTTCAAGGAGCCCTTCATGTACCGGGTGGTCCCCGCGGTGGTGGAACTGATGGGGGACGCCTACCCCGAGGTCCGGGAGAACCAGCCCCTCATCGAGCAGGAGATCAAGAAGGAAGAGGAGCGGTTCTTCGCCACCCTGGAGCGGGGGATGGAGAAGCTGGAGGAGGTCCTTGCCCGGCTGCGCCGGGACGGCCGGACCGAGATCCCCGGGGACGACGCCTTCTTCCTGTACGACTCCTACGGCTTCCCCCTGGACATCGTCCAGGACGTGGCCCGGGAGCAGGGGCTCCGGGTCGATGAAGAGGGCTTCCAGCGCCGGCTCCAGGAGCAGCGGGAGCGGGCCCGGGCGGCCCGGGACGTCACCTACACCGGCGAGCGGCTGAAGGTCTTCGCCGACCACCTCCAGGACGTGCCGCCCACGGAGTTTGTGGGCTACACCGACCTTGTCGCCGAGGCGACGGTGCTGGCGGTGCTGAACGCCGAGACCGGCGAGCCCACCGGCGCCGGGGCGGGGGACACCTGCATCGTGGTTCTGGACCGGACCCCCTTCTACGCCGAGGGCGGCGGCCAGGTGGGGGACCAGGGGCTCATGACCGCTCCGGGCCTCACCATCCGGGTGGAAGATACGAAGAAGCTCCCCGCCGGGCACTACCTGCACCTGGTCACCGTGGAGCAGGGGTATCTGGAGCGGGGCCAGCGGGTGACCGCGGCGGTGGATCGGGAGCGGCGGCGGGCCACCATGAAAAACCACACCGCCACCCACCTGCTGCACAAGGCTCTCCGGGAGGTCCTGGGCACCCACGTCCAGCAGGCGGGCTCCCTGGTGGCCCCGGACCGGCTGCGGTTTGACTTTACCCACGACGGTCCCCTGACCCCGGAGCAGATCCGGGCGGTGGAGGAGCGGGTGAACCGGGCGGTGGAGGAGGGCCTGCCGGTCACCTGGGAGTACAAGCCTCTGGAGGAGGCCAAGGCCGAGGGGGCCATGGCCCTCTTCGGCGAGAAGTACGGGGAGATCGTCCGGGTGGTCTCCATCGGCGACTACTCCAAGGAACTCTGCGGCGGCACCCACTGCACCAGCGCCGCCCAGATCGGCCTCTTCAAGATTGTGAGCGAGGGCGGCGTGGCCGCAGGGGTCCGGCGGGTGGAGGCGGTCACCGGCCGGGGTGCGTACGAGTACATCCGCACCCTGGAGGAGCGGCTGGAGCAGGCCGCCGTGGCCCTTAAGGCCCCCAGCGGCGCCGACGTTCCCGCCCGGGCCGAGGCGGCCATGGCCCAGATCCGGAGCCTGGAGAAGGAGGTCGAGGCCTTGCGGGCCCGCCTTGCCCGCCACGAGGCCGATGCGCTCCTGGCCGCGGTCCAGGAGGTCGACGGGGTGAAGCTGGTGGCCGGCCGCACCGGCGCCGGCTCCGCCGACGACCTCCGGCAGATGGCGGACTACCTCCGGGACAAGCTCGGCTCCGGGGTGGTGGTCCTGGCCGCGGTGGCCGAGGGCAAGGTCACCCTCGTAGCCGCGGCGACCAAGGACCTGGCCGGCAAGCGGGTCCACGCCGGCAACCTGGTCCGGGAACTTGCCCGGCGGGTTGACGGCAGCGGCGGCGGCCGGCCCGACATGGCCATGGCCGGCGGCAAGAGCCCGGAGAAGCTCGCCGAGGCCCTGGCCGCGGCGCCGGAGGTGCTGCGGGCGCAACTCGACGGGTAGCGGGGTCCGGGGCCGGTCCCTCCGGCGAGGTCGGGGGGCCGGCCCCTTCCCGCGCCGGTGCCTTTCGACCGCAGGTGATTTCCAGGCGACTGGGAACCTGTCCTGAGCCCGGGCAGTCGGAAAGAAAAATGCCGGCCTTCCTGCCGGCATAAGAAACAGGAAGAGGCCCGGCGCGGGGGCGAGGCCCATGGCCTGGCGGTATACCATCATCAGCGACCTCCACCTGGGGGATCAGAGCGGGGCCGACGACTTCTGGCAGTCGGGGTCGGCCCCGGCCCTCTCGGCCCTTCTGGCCGAGGTGGCGGCGGACCCGGGGCATCACCTGGTCCTCCTCGGGGATATCTTTGAGCAGTGGCAGTTTCCCCTGGACGAGATCCTGGGGCGCTACGCCCCGTGGCTCGACCCCATGTTCGCCCTGGCCCGGGAGGGGCGGGTCACTTACGTCCTCGGCAACCACGATTACGAGCCCTTCAACCTGTTCCTGCCCTTCGGCCGACTGCTGGGACTCATCCCCCTGGCGGAGGAGTTCCGGATCCCGGAACTGGGGCTGGTGGCGGTCCACGGCCACATGCAGGATCCCCACCCGGAGCGGCTGGTGCCCCTCCCCGGCCAGCAGGGGGCCTACCGGGTCTCCCGCCGCCTGGTCTACTACCTGAAGTACCTGGAGCGGCGATACCCGAATCTGGACGAGCGGCTGGCCGCCTTCGGCCGGGCCGCCGCCAGGGGATGGCGCAGCGCCGGGGTCCTGTGGCAGTTCCTGAAGGGGCTGGGACCCTGGGAGGCCCGGTCGACTTACCTCTGGCTGGAGCAGCAGCTTCTCCGGTGGCAGCCGCCGAGCCAGCGGCCGCCGGAGCCGGTGCCGGACCGGTCCCGGTCCCACCCCGATCCCTGGGAACAGGCGGCGCTGGAGATGCTCTTCAGCCCCGACGGAGGCTGCCGGACGGTGGTGATGGGCCACACCCATGTCCCCCGGTGGGTCCGGTGGGGCGACCGGACATACCTGAACGCCGGCTCCTGGTGCTACGGCAACCGCTATCCGTGCACCTTCGTCCGCATCGACGGCAACCCTCCGGAGCCCTCCCTCTGGCAGATCGGCCCCGACGGGCTGGGGGGAATCCGGGCCTGGCCCTGGGAAGCGCTCCGGGAGGACCGGGTCCGTGGGGCCGGGTAGGTCGCTTCCTGCCCCCGCCGCCGGCCGCCCCGCGTGCTGCCCTGGCCGCCTGCCGCATACGGCCCGGGCCGGCGGGAATTCTACCGGGCTGCGGGAGGGTTTCCCATTCCCGACGCCGAATACCGGTACGGGAGAAATGACCCCACACAGGCGACCGGGGGGACCACGCTCCGGGGGTGTGCCCCCGGGTCCGTGGCCGGCGGAGGTTCCAGGGATCGCATCAGCAGGAACCCTCCGGGCGAAAGCGGGTGATTGACCATGGCTGAGAGCAACGACAGGACCCTCATGTGGCGGGGCAGGTCCGAGGATCTGAATCCCGGCGAGGTGCTGCGCAAGGTCTACGCAGCCCTCAAGGAGAAGGGCTACAGCCCTATCGACCAGATCGTCGGGTACCTGCTGTCCGGGGATCCCACCTATATCACCAGCCACAACGGGGCCCGGAACTTGATCCGGCGGTTGGAACGGGACGAGCTGCTGGAGGAACTGGTCCGGGCCTACCTGGAAGGGCCGGGCGGCAACCGGTAGCGGCGACCGGTCGCCGGGCAGGCCCCGGTGGGTCGGCACAGCGGGCCCACCATCCGGCCGGGAACCGCACAGGGCTTCTGAGGGGCGGAAAACCCGCCCCTTTCGGTTTCACCGCGCAGCCCTCCTGGCGGTGGCTGCCGCCGGCTGAGGCGAGAGCCCATCACGGGCGGACGCTCTGGATGTGGAAGGAGGCGCAACCTTGCCCGCAGCAGCGGAACTGATGCCCCTGGTCCCTGGCCGGCGCTGGCGGTACCGGCTGGTCGTCGGGGGCCGGACCGTGGCCCGGCTGACCCAGGAGGTGCTGCTGGTGACCCAGGGCCGGAGCGGCACCCTGGCCCGGCTGCGCCGGCAGGTGGAGGGGGACCCGCCCCAGGTCTTTCCGGTGGTCAGCGGGGCGGGGGAGGTGCGGGTGGACGGCCAGCCCGTCCTCCGGGATCCCCTCACCCCGGGGACGACCTGGCTCGGGATGGGGCCCGAGGGCCCCGCCCGGTACCGGGTCGCGGCGGTGGCCGCGACGGTGGAGGTCCCTGCCGGCCGGTTCGTCGGGGCGACGGTGATCCGGGTCACCAGCCCCGACGAGGGGGAACTGGCGGAGAGCACCTATGTCCCCGGCGTGGGCCTCGTCCGCCACCGGTTCAACGGGCCCCTGGGCTGGGGTGTCCTGGAACTGGAGGCCTGGGAGCCGGGGGATGGGGAAGGGGCGGGCCGGTGAGATTTTTCCAGCTCCGGCAAGCAGGAATTCGGTCTCCGGTGTGGAAA
>QGUP01000592.1 GCA_003242505.1 Bacillota bacterium | reverse complement strand
CTCATAAGCCCGCCTCCAACCACCCGTGGCGGCGCGCCTTTGCTCGCCGCCCCGTAGATCATAACACGACCACGGTGACAAAATCCCTGACGAGAATCAGGTGACATTTTCACTGGCGCTTGACAGGTCCGGCAAACGGCCCAGACGGCTCCTTCCGGGCGGACCACGGACGAGGCGCCCCGCCCATCCCGCGGGCGGGGCGCCTGTGCGCTAAGGCCCGGTGGTACGGATTCGGGACACGTTGTCGCACTGGACCTCTGCCCTGGCAAAGGTGAGCCCGAAGAGGGTTTCCGCCCGAACGATGGCCCGGAATTCGGTCTCGGTTGCAAAGGGCAGGTCACCGCACCGCTGCCCCGGCACTTGTGGTGCTCGTTCCAACGCCTCGATTTTCAGCCGTAGGATGAGAGCCTTCTCCCAGGTGGGGCCTTCGAAGAGACGATACTTCACCGTGTGAAACGCATATTGCGCAAAGCTCATCTCCTCCCCCGTCAGGTGGGCTTCCAACCCGGGAGGGCTTGCAAGGGCCATCACCACGCCCGCCAGGATAACGCCCAGGATGGCGAGCATGGCAAGCACCAGCAGACGCTTCATCCCACCACCGCCTTCCCGACGGTCCGGCTCAGCCCGGTGACTGCCCAGCCGGGTCCGGGCCGGGTCTTTCTTCCATCCCTTTGGAGGCACCTCAGGCGCCATGGGTTCCCAGCGACGCCCGCAACCGTTCCCAGAAGCCCCCACGGATGCCCCCACAGCCAGGCCGGACATGCTGGCGAGAGGGCGCTGCCGGGCTGCCGGCGGAACTTCCATCCCTCGGGGAGGGTGCAGGTCAGGCCATGTACACCCTGGACGACATCCGGCGCCGGCTGGTCGGCCAGCGACTCACCAACGACCGGTTGCAGGAGATGGGCATCAGCCCCCACAGCAAGGGGAAGTGGGGAGAGGCCAACGAACGGCTCCTGGGGCTTGAGCGGAACAACCTTCCCCTGCCGGACCTGGGGGAGGACGGGGAACTGAAGACGGCGGTGGTGGACCACCGAGGCGAGTTCCGGGAATCCCTGGCCGTCTGCATGGACACCCAGGACCCGCTGAAGAAGTTGGCGAAAACGATCCTGGTAGTGGCCCGGGACCTGAAACCCGGTGCCGCCTTTGCCGAGCGGGAAGTCGAAAATATCGACGTTCTGCTTCTCCACCCTTCGCCCTTGCTGGTGGCCGCCCTGGAGGCGGACGTGGCGCTCCTCCAGGCGGACCGCAAGGCCCGGGAGACCTACTTCCTGGAGCTGCGGACCAAGGGCCGGGGCGCGGGGCCCAAGCGGTACGCTTACTACATCAAGAAGAGCCGCTTGAAGGAGTACGTCAGTTCCGTGCTGCGGGCGACGGAGTTTCAGGCCCTCCGGGATACCCTCCAGGGGCGAAGGATCGGCCCGGCGGACCTGGCCGCCGCGGGCTACAGCCCCCGGGACAAGGGCGCCCTGGGTAAGTACGTCCACCGGCTAGCCGGCAGCGGCAGCTGGATCCTCCGGACGGCGGTGGTGACCGGGGACGGCCGGTACCGGGAGGCCCTGCTGGTCACCCGGGGCAGCGGCGACCCGGTGGCGGCCCTCCAGCGCCTGGCCCTGGTCCGGATCGAGCCTCTGGCCGAGG
>QGUP01000591.1 GCA_003242505.1 Bacillota bacterium | reverse complement strand
TTCCTATCGTCATAAGAATGGGAAGTCTCTATTGAATGGGAAATCTCGGCTTCTTCAAGGTGTTCCTTCACACATTATCCACATTCTGGGGAAAGAAGGGAGAGAGGAGTGCCATGGCCACTGTCAGTTCGACCCGGACGAGTTGGTCCATCCCCAGGGTGATCGCGGCCGCGGCCGCGGGGACGGTGATCGAGTGGTACGACTTCTACATCTTCGGCTCCCTGGCTTCGATCATCGCCCCCATCTTCTACCCGCCGGGCAACCCCACCGCCCAGCTCCTCGCTACCCTGGCCACCTTCGCCACCGGCTTCATCGTCCGTCCCTTCGGCGCCGCGGTCTTCGGGCGGATCGGCGACCTGGTCGGCCGCAAGTACGCCTTCCTGGTCACCCTCCTGATCATGGGCACTGCCACCACCGCCATCGGCTTGGTGCCTCCGTACTCGGTGATCGGCATCTGGGCCCCCATCATCCTGGTCACCCTCCGGCTCCTCCAGGGGCTCGCCCTGGGGGGCGAGTACGGGGGCGCGGCGATCTACGTCGCCGAGCACGTCCCTGACAACCGCCGGGGCTTCTACACCAGCTTCATCCAGATCACCGCCACCGGCGGCTTCTTCCTCTCCCTCCTGGTCATCCTGGCGGTGCGCCTCATCCTTGGGGAAGAGGCCTTCCAGGCCTGGGCCTGGCGGATCCCCTTCCTCCTCTCCATCGTCCTGGTCGGCGTCTCCCTCTGGATCCGGATCACTCTCCGGGAGTCGCCCCTCTTCAGCCGGCTGAAGGAGAAGGGGAAGGCCTCCCAGGCGCCGATCAAGGAAAGCCTCGGGGACCCCCGCAACCTGCGGCTGATGCTCCTCGCGCTCTTCGGGGCCACCGCCGGCCAGGGGGTGGTCTGGTACACCGGCCAGTTCTACGCCCAGAGCTTTCTCATCAACACCCTCAAGGTCCCCTTCCTCACCGTCACCATCGTCATGGCCGTGGCCCTGGCCCTGGCGACCCCGTTCTTCGTGGTCTTCGGCGCCCTTTCCGACCGGATCGGCCGGAAGTGGATCATGATGGCCGGCAACCTCCTGGGGGCCCTCACCTACATCCCCCTCTACTCCCTCATGACCGCAAACCGGGAGAACCCGGTGATGCTCACCCTGCTGGTCTTCATCCAGGTCCTCTACGTCACCATGGTCTACGGCCCCATCGCCGCCTTCCTGGTGGAGTTCTTCCCGGCCCGGATCCGGTACACCTCCCTTTCCCTCCCGTACCACATCGGCAACGGGGTCTTCGGGGGCCTGGTGCCCTTCGTGGCCACCTGGATCTCCGCGGCTACCGGCCACCAGTACGCCGGCCTCTACTACCCCATCGGGGTGGCGGCCCTCACCTTCGTCATCGGCTCGGTCTACCTCCGGGAGACCGCCCGGACCTCCATCTGGGAAGAGGTGGGCGGCGCCCAGGAGGCCGCCGGGGAATAGACCCGGGCCAGCAAGGGGCCGGCAAGGGAAAAAGGCGAGGCGGCGTCCGCAGGGGACGCCGCCTCGCCCTTCGCCTGGCCTCCCCAGGGCCCTGGGCGCCCCCCGGGGCCCTACCCCTGGCCAACCACTGCCCTACCCCTCTCCGAGGACCTCCGCCAGGGGCACCTACTGCAAGGCCGAGCA
>QGUP01000590.1 GCA_003242505.1 Bacillota bacterium | reverse complement strand
AGCAGCGCGGGGGCTACTTTCGCAACTAATAAGTTAAATAAGTTGCGCCGGCAGGCAGCCATGCTACAATGAAGGTAAACGCGAGTAGGGAGCGTGACCGCCTTGGCCACGGCACCGGGCCCGTCCCGGGAACCCTCGACCCGCACCGAGATCATCACCTTGCTCCGCACGGCCGGGCCCCTCACCGTCGCGGAACTGGGGGAGCGGCTTGGGATCACCCACGTGGCGGTCCGCCGGCACCTCACCGCGCTGGAGCGGGACAACCTGGTGACCTCCCGGCTGGCCCGCCAGCCCATGGGGCGGCCCACCCGGGTCTATTCCCTGACGGAGCACGCAGAGGACCTCTTTCCGAAGAAGTACGGGGCCCTCAGCCTCGAGATCCTGGACTTCCTGGCGGAGCTGGACCCCGAACAGCGGCTGGTGGAGGAGTTCTTCGCCCGGCGGGGCCGGGAGATGACCCAGCGGTACGGCCCGTACGTGGCCTCCGGCCGGAACCTCCAGGAGCGGGTCGCGCTCCTGACGGAGGTCCAGACGGCCAACGGCTACCTCGCCGGCTGGGAGAGAGGCACCGATCCCGGCGTCCTGGAACTCAAGGAGTTCAACTGCCCGGTCCATGCGGTCTCCCGGAAGTACCCCCACGCCTGTCGCCATGAACTGGAGTTCTTCAAGGCGGTCCTGGGCACGGACCAGGTGGAGCGGGTGGAGTGCATCGCCGAGGGCGGCAGTTGCTGCCGGTACCGGATCCGGCTCGCCGGCGGAACGCAGCCCGACGGGGATGCCGGCGCCTGAGCGGCGGAAACAACTCCTGGATTTGGGGCGACAAGCCATGGATCAGTGGTCGCGGGCCATTACCGAGGCGCTGGCCGCGATCCGTCCGGTGGTCGTCCACGTCACCGCGGTGGACCCGAAGGGCGTGACCACCGTGGGCACCGGCGTGGTCCTGGACAATTACCATGTGCTGACCAGCGGGCAGATCGCGGCCCGGGAAGACGCGTGCACGATCCGAACATTTGAGGGAAAGAAGTTTGAAGCTGAATGTATTGCCGTCGATCCCCTCTATTTCATTGCGGTGCTCCGGGTGAAACACCGGTTGCCCGTCGATCCGCCCCGGATCACCCCCCGATCGGAGATCCAGGTGGGCCGGACCGTCCTGGCGGTGGGGTACGCCCTGGGTCTGGAGCAGACCGCCAGCGCTGGGATTGTCACCGCCACTGACCACACGGTCTACCGGCCGGAGCGGTTCCCGGTGGACGGCCTGGTGGTAACCGATGCCTCCATCCACCCGGGGAACACCGGCGGCCCCCTTATCGATCTGGAGGGGCGGATCCTCGGGCTCAACGGGATCCAGTGGATGAACGGCCTGAGCCTGGCGGTCCGGTTCGACGTTGCGGCCCGGATCGCGAACCAGGTGATCGAGTACGGCTCCGCCACCCACCCCTGGCTGGGCTTCTTCGGCCAGCCGGAGGTGGTCGACCCCACCCTGGTCAGCCTGCTGGAGTTGCCCGCTGACCGGGGCGTGGTGGTCCAGTACCTGGACCAGAGCGGCCCCGGCGCCCGGGCGGGCCGGGGGGGGGGGGGGGGGGGGGGCCGGGCCGGGGGGGCCCGGCGGACCCAGCTGGGGAGAGTCCGCCGGGTGGGGGGC
>QGUP01000589.1 GCA_003242505.1 Bacillota bacterium | reverse complement strand
TCCCGCCGCGGGCAGCGGTCTCAGCTCCGGGTCCCCGAGAAAGATCGGGCGCGCGGTGAGCCGGTCGAGACCGCCGAGGAGGTTGAGCAGCGTGGTCTTGCCGCTGCCGGACCGGCCCTGGAGGGCCACCACCTCCCCCCGCCAGACCGCGAGGCTCACCCCCCGGAGGGCCTCCACCCGGGTCGGGCCGCTGCCATAGACCCGGGTCACCTCCTCCGCCCGGAGGAGGGGCTCCGAGGCCGGGATGGGACTGGCGTTCATCTGGTCCAACCCTCCTGGTCCTTTCTGCTTTCCGGCCGGCTCACTGGAGGAGCTGCACCACCTGTCCTTCGCTGAGCCCGGACCGGACCTCATAGTACGTTCCGTCGCTGACGCCGACCTCGATGGGGACCTCCCGGGCGACGCCGCCCTCCTGCACCACCACGTAGTACCGGTCGCCCCGGCGCCCCAGCGCACCGGCGGGCACCCGGAGGACGTTCTCGGCCCGGGCGATCTCCACCTCCACCACCACCAGGTCGCCGATCCGGAAGGCGGTGCCGTCGAGGGCCTGGGTCACGTCGATCCGCACCACCTCGCCGGCGGACTGGAGGTCCTCGGCCACCAGGGGGGCCGACTCGATCACCCCGGTCACCGCGGCGACCCCTTGCCGGGTGCCGTGGGTAATCTCCACCCGCTGGCCCCGGGCCAGGAGCCGCAGCCGGCCGTCGTCGTTCCGGGTGACCACGTGCCGCCCCGAGTCGTCTGCCACCGTGGCCGCCACGGCGTTCTGGGCGACCAGTTCTCCCGGCCGTGCCTCGGTGACGGAGGTGACCAGGCCGTCAAAGGGGGCCACCACCACGGTCCTGGTGAGCATCTCCTCCAGGTCCTTCTCCTGGGCTCGGAGCCACTCGAGCTTCAGCTCCAGAAGCTGCCGCTGGATCGCCACGTGCGGGGGGAGTTCCCGGTCGCCGGTCTCCGGCGACTGCCCGCCGGCGGTCGGTCCGCCAGCCCCCTGCCCACCGGCCACCTGTCCGCCGGCCGGCGGTGCGCCGGCCCCCTGGGCCGCGGGCCCTTCCCCGGAGGGCATCCCGGCTGCTCCCGGCGGGGGCAGCAAGCCGCCCCGGGTCGGGTCGGCGTCGAAGGCGGCGAGCTCCAGCTCCGCCTGCCGGATCTGGAACCGCAGGTCCCGGAGCTGCCGGCGCAGGTCGTCGTTTTGCAGCCGGACCAGGGGCTGGCCGGCTTCCACCCGGTCCCCGGGCCGCACCAGGACCTCCTGGATCACACCGGCGATGGGGAACCGCACCACCGTCTCCCGCCGGGCCCGCACCACGCCGGAGAAGGTCAGGGTCTGGACCACCGTGCCCCGGTCGACCCGGGCGGTGGGCGCCTCGCTCTCCGGGAAGACCAGGGGCGGCGGGGTCGGTTCCTCCTCCACCGAGACGAGGCCGCAGCCGGAAAGCAGGGCGACCAGGACGAGGGCCGCCGCGGCGGCCCGATGCCGCCGGGCTTCCCCGGCCGGCCGCTGTGGGAAAGAACGGAAACCGTGCATGCTTACTCCTCCTGTCCCATCTTCACGGCGATGTGCAGCCGGAGCCGGCTGGCCTCCCCGAGCACCCACCCGAGGACCACCGCCAGGATGAGCCCCACCACCAGGTAGAGCCGGGC
>QGUP01000588.1 GCA_003242505.1 Bacillota bacterium | reverse complement strand
CGGGGGTCTGAGATTTTTATAAAAGACAGGCATCTACGCGCTCATCGCCCTGGGCTACACCATGGTCTACGGCGTCCTCAAGCTGATCAATTTCGCCCACGGCGACATCTTCATGGCCGGGGCCTTCATCGGCTTCTTCCTGGCGACCTACCTGAAACTGCCCTTTGTCGCCACCCTCCTGGGCAGCATGGTCCTCACCGCCCTCCTGGGGGTGACCGTGGAGCGCATCGCGTACCGGCCCCTCCGGGAGGCCGGCGCGCCCCGGATGTCCCTGGTGATCACCGCGCTGGGGGTGGGGCTCTTCCTCGAGAACTTCACCCGGGCCACCGTGGGGGCCGAGCCCCGGAACTTCCCCCGGCTTCTGGAGACCGCCGCCTGGGACCTGGGCGGGGTGGCCCTCACGAGCCTCCAGGTCCTCATCATCGGCACCGCGCTGGCCCTGATGCTGACCCTCCGCTACCTGGTCCGGTACACCCTGGTGGGAAAGGCGATGCGGGCCGTCGCGGACAACCCGGAGGTCCTGGGGCTGATGGGGGTGAACGTGGACCGGATCATCGTCCTCACCTTCGTCCTCGGCTCGGCCCTGGCCGCGGCCGGCGGCATCCTCTACGCCCAGGCCTACCCGGTCCTGGACCCCTACATGGGCATCGTCGTGGGGTGGAAGGCCTTCATCGCCGCGGTGGTAGGGGGCATCGGCCTGATCGACGGGGCGATGCTGGGCGGGGTGATCCTCGGGGCCACCGAGGTCTTCGTCGCCGCCTACCTCCCCTCCACCTACCGGGACGGCATCGCCTTCGCCATCCTGATCCTGGTGCTGCTGCTCCGGCCCACCGGCCTCCTCGGCCGGCCGGTTGTGAAGAAGGTCTGAGGGGACGGTGACACGCCGGTGAAACGCTGGCAATCCCTCCTCCTCTGGGGCGGCCTGACGCTGGCCGTGGTCGCCGTCCACTACCTGGGCCGGGCCGGGCTGGTCAGCGGCTACTTCCTGCAGATCCTCCAGCTCATCGGCATCAACATCATGCTCACCGCCAGCCTCAACCTGGTGAACGGCTACCTCGGGGAGTTCGCCATCGGCCACGCCGGGTTCATGGCCGTGGGCGCCTACGTCTCCGCCCTCTTCACCGTCAAGTGGCACCTGCCCTTTCCCCTGGCCCTCCTGGCCGGGGCGGTGGCCGCGGGGCTCTTCGCCTGGCTGGTGGGGATCCCGGCCTTCACCACCTTTGGCGACTACCTGGCCATCATCACCCTGGGCTTCAACATGATCGTCGTCAACCTGATCAACAACATTGAGTACCTGGGGGGTCCCCGGGGGTTGCCAGGGCTGCCCCGGGCCACCAACCTCCTCTGGGTCTACGCCCTGACGGCCCTCAGCCTCCTGGTGCTCCGGAACCTGGTCCGGTCCAACTACGGCCGGCTCTGGGTGGCCATCCGGGAGAGCGACATCGCGGCGGAACTGATGGGCGCGGAGGTCCGGCGGCTCAAGCTCCTCGCCCTGGTCATCGCCGGGACCATCGCCGGAGCCGCCGGCGCCCTCTGGGGCCACCTGCTCCAGTTCATCCACCCCCGGAGCTTTGACTACATCAAGTCGACGGAGATGCTGGTGATGGTCTACCTGGGCGGGATGGGGAGCCTCACCGGGTCCGTCC
>QGUP01000587.1 GCA_003242505.1 Bacillota bacterium | reverse complement strand
TAGCCCCGCTTCTGGGCCTCCCCGAAGTTGGCCTCGTGGCCGGTCAGGGAGGTGACGACGCCGATCTCGATGACGTCCTCGCTGCCCGACCCGCCGGCGCCGCTGGAGCCGGTGGAAGCCCCGGGCTGAGAGCTGGACCCGCCCGATCCCGGGGACCCGGTGGGCTGGCTGCTGCAGCCTGCCATCAGGGCCAGGGCCAGTGCGCCGGCGAGGAGCCTTGCCAAAGCGCTGCGCATCTCCTGCTCTCCTTCCTCGTGCTTCCGTTGTGTTCCCATGCTTATCGCATTTGTACGCCCGAATAGAACGTTAACAAGAGATGTTCCGCAGTTTCAAGTTATGCGAGTGGGACTTATGGGACCAGGGCGGCACAGCGAAGGCCGGCCCCCTACCGCAAGGAATGAGCGGTAGAGAGCCGGCCCGTAGCCAGCCGCGATATTCTCAGTTGGCCGCGGTCGCGCCGACCCGCTGGAGCATCCGGCAGTGGGCGCAGACTTCGGCGGTGGTGGGCTGGCCGCACACCTGGCACGGACGCACCTCGATCTTCTCCTGCTCCGCCTCGAAGTGGGGGCGGCCCTTCTCCAGGAAGCCGAAGAAGAACCGGGCCTTGGCGCCGGGGGAGAGCTCCTCCAGCTGGTTGAGGAGGTGCTTGTACTCGATGGACTTGGCCCCCTTGGCCATCGGGCACTCCTCGACGATGTAGTCGATGCCCCGGAGCACGCAGTAGGAGGCAATCTCCCGCTCCGTCAGCCGGTAGAGGGGCTTGGCCTTCTTGACCAGGTTGGGGGCCGACGCTTCCAGGACCGGCGACTGCCGGGCCAGGTAGCCGACGTTCCAGTTGAGGACGTTCCCGAGGAGCGTCGCCGCCTCGTCGTCGAGGTTGTGCCCCGTGACGATGACGTCGTACCCGCCATTGAGGGCCTCCCGGTTGAAGAGGTACCGCTTATTGAGGCCGCAGGCGGAACAGGCGGGCCGGCCGGCCTTGCGCGCGAACTCGGGGGTGCCCAGGCCGAACTCCTCTTCGATGGAGACCACCCGCAGGGTGGCGCCCCGCTGCTCGGCAAACTTCAGGACCTTCTCCTTCGAGCGCTGGGAGTACTCGCCGATGCCCAGGTCGATGTACAGGCCGTGGGCCTCGTAGCCCATCCGCAGCAGAACGTCCCACACCGCCAGGCTGTCCTTGCCGCCGGAGACCGCCACCAGGATCTTGTCGCCCCGGCGGAACATCCGGTGCTCCTTGATCGCCCGCTCCACCTGGTTCTCGAAGTACTCGAAGAAATGCTCGGCGCAGAAGGCCGCGTTGTGACGCTTGACGGGCACCACGGCCTTCCCCCGGCACTTGATACACTTCATGGGCTCACCTCACTTTCTCCCCGTGCCGGCCCGTTCGTGGGGTGCCAGCGCCGTTCCTGCGGTGCCGGCGCCTTGTCCGGCCTCGCCGCTGTCCGTTTGGTGTAGGCGGCTTGTCAGGCCCCGCCGCCGGAGATGGCCGGCCGCACCTCGATCTCGGCGTCGTCGGGAACCACCGCGTCTGGGGTCAGCAGGTCCTGCTGGTAGATGACGATGACCGACTCATAAGGAAGGCCCAATTCCTTGAGAATATCCTGCACACGTTTTGGGCCCTTCATCTCGTAGACCTTTTTCACGGGG
>QGUP01000143.1 GCA_003242505.1 Bacillota bacterium | reverse complement strand
CCGGGTGCTAAAATTGCGGAGTGTCGATCCCTACCCCCCCCGGAGGCCCCGCAGCCTTCGGTCTTCGGTTACGGGATGGGCCCGGGAGGACCCCACGCCGAACTCCACGTGGCGGTCCAGCCGGACCTGCCCGGGGCCCGGCTGGGGGCCGGCGGGGTGCACCATGTGGCCCTGCGGACGCCGGATGAAGACTACGACCGGTGGGCGCAGCGCCTCAACCTCCTGGGAATCCCCAACAGCGGCAAGGTGGACCGTTTCTGGTTCCGGAGCCTTTACTTCCGGGAGCCGAACGGGATCCTCTTCGAGATTGCCACCGACGGTCCGGGCTTCACCGTGGACGAGGACCCGGCCACCCTGGGGGAACGGCTGGTTCTTCCTCCCTTCCTGGAACCCTACCGGGCGAGCATCGAGGCGAACCTCAAACCCCTGGATGCGGAAGAGTAAAGGAGGAAAGGTTGCGTGCTTCGCTACGACCAGTACATCCCGGCCGGCGCCCGGGACGGGGCGCCGCTCATCGTCCTCCTCCACGGACGGGGCAGCCACAAGGGCGATCTCATGGGGCTCCAGCCTTACCTGCTGCCCGATGCCATGGTGGTCGCCCCCGAGGCGCCTTTCCCCGGGGAACCCTGGGGGTACGGCCCCGGTTGGGCCTGGTACCGGTTCCTGGGGCGAAACCGGCCGGAGCCGGAGAGCTTTGCCGCGAGCCTGAAGCGGCTCCACGACTTTCTCACGGAACTGCCCCGGCGGCTGCCGGTGCGGCCCGGACCCCTGATCCTGGGCGGCTTCTCCCAGGGCGGCACCGTCAGCCTGGCCTACGCGCTCTGCCACCCCGGGGCCGTCCAGTTCGTGATCAACTTTAGTGGCTTTCTCGCCGACCACCCCAGGGTCCAGGCAACCCCCGACCGGGTCCAGGGGACCCGCTTCTTCTGGGGGCACGGCACCCAGGACCCGGCAATTCCCTTCAGCCTGGCAGAGGAGGGGTGGCAGGCCCTGGCCCGGGCCGGGGCGGACCTCACGGCCCGGGATTACCCCATCGGCCACTGGATCGACCCGGGGGAACTGCAGGACGCGGTGGTCTGGCTCCGACAGGGACTCGGGAGGACCGAACAGGGGGCGGGTGAATCACATTAACGGAAGAGCGGGCAGGTGAATCCCGATGGCAGCAGAGGTGGCGGGACGGATGCGGCCAGGGGAGGGGGGCCGTCCCGTGAGGGTGCGGGCTGCGGCGGTGCTGGCAGCGGTGCTGCTCCTATTCCTGGGCGGGTGTTCCTTCCGCCTCCCACTGCCCGGGAACTGGAAAGCCCCGGGGACCCCGGCGGAGGACCGGAAGGAGCCGCCAGTGGAGGACCGGAAGGAGCCGCCGGCTCCCGATGCCGGCGCCCCTGGCGAATCGGCCGCCACCGGCGGCGCCGGCGGGGGGGCGGCGCTCCCCGGCCCCCTGGTCCCCGTGGAACTGGAGGTACCCCCGGCCCTGGCGGAGGGGCCCTTTGCCGAGCCCCGGCGGCTCTACCTCCCCGCCGGCTTCCGGATTCAGGTCTTTGCCGCCGGGCTGGGGCAGGCCCGGTTCATGGCCGTCGGGCCTGAGGGGGACCTCTACCTCTCGATTCCCCGGGAGGGCCGGGTGGTGGCCCTGCCGGACCGGGACGGCGACGGGGTGGCCGACCAGGTGGTCACGGTGGCGGAGGGGCTGGATCGGCCCCACGGCCTGGCCTGGCACCAGGGGGACCTCTACGTGGCGGAGAACAGCCGGGTGATCCGGCTGGAGTTCCGGGATGGGGCCCCCACCGGGGCGTACCAGGTGGTGGTGCCAAACCTCCCCCGGGGCGGCGGCCACTGGACCCGGACCATCGCCTTTGGCCCCGACGGCAAGCTCTACGTCTCCGCGGGCTCCTCCTGCAACGTCTGCCTGGAGGACGATCCCCGCCGGGCGGCCATCACCCGGTACAACCCCGACGGCACCGGCGAGGAAATTTACGCCACCGGGCTCCGGAACTCCGTTGGCCTCGCCTTCCACCCGGAGACCGGGGAACTCTGGGCGACGGAGAACGGCCGGGACCTGCTGGGCGATGACTTCCCGCCGGAGGAGATCAACAGGATCGAGCCCGGGCGCCATTACGGCTGGCCCCACTGTCACGGCGACCGGGTTCCCGACCCCGAGTTCGGCCGGGGGTTTGACTGCAGCGCCACCGAGCCCCCGGCGGTGATGATGCAGGCCCACTCGGCGCCCCTGGGGCTCGCCTTCTACACCGGCGATACCTTCCCCGCCGCCTACCGGGGCCAGCTTTTCGTGGCCTTCCACGGCTCCTGGAACCGGTCGGTGCCGACGGGGTACAAGGTGGTGCTGGTGCCCTTCCGGGACGGCCAGCCCGCAGGCGGCCCGGTGGACTTTCTCACGGGGTTCCTCGTCGGCGACCGGGCCTGGGGCCGGCCGGTGGACCTGGTGGTCGGCGGGGACGGCGCCCTCTACCTGTCGGACGACCGGGCCGGCGCGGTCTACCGCATCCGCTACGCCGGCGAGTGACGGGGCGCGTCCCGCCGCGCTGGCCCGCGTTCGGCTGCGCTGGCCCGCCATCCGTTGCTCTGGCCAACGAACGGGCGCGCATCGGGGGCCCCTTAGCCTATGCCCCGGACCAGGAGCCCAACGAGTCCCCCGGCTGCCACCAGCCAGGAGGAGTTCACCCGGAACCGGGCCAGGGCGGCGTAGCTGAGGACGGCGAGGAGCGCAGTCAGTCCGTCGGCCACCGCCGCGGTGCCGAGGTGCCAGGCGACTGCGGCCATCAGGCCGAGGGAGGCGGCGTTGATCCCGTCCAGGAACCCGGCGGTCCAGGGGGATCGGCGCAGCCGGGGGACCCAGGGGTTGATGGCGGCCACCAGCACGAAGGCCGGCAGGAAGATCCCCACCGTAGCCAGGGCCGCCCCGGCGTGGCCGGCCAGTAGGTAGCCGACGAAGGTGGCGGTGGTGAAGACTGGCCCCGGGGTCATCTGGCCGACGGCCACCGCGTCCAGGACCTGCTGGGCGGTGAGCCAGGAGCGGCGCTCGACCAGTTCCTTCTGCAGAAAGGCCAGCAGCACGTAGCCGCTGCCGTAGAGGACCGAACCGATCTTGAGGAAGATCCAGAACACCTGTCCCCCGGTGGCCGCGGGTGCAGCAGCCCCGGCAGCAGCGGGAATTGCAGCCCCGGTGGCCGGGGGGGCGGTGGCCCCGGCGGAAGCGGGGATTGCGGCCCCGGTGGCGGCGGAGACGGTGGCCCCGGGGGCCGCCGCTCCCGGGGCCGATGCGCCCGTGGCTGATGCGCCGACCCCCGTGGCCGATGCGCCAATGGCGGCCGGGCCCGGGACCGCTCCGCCTGCCGGCCAGGCCAGGGCTGCCGCGGCGGCTCCGGTGCCCCGGGGCCGCCTCCCCAGCATCACCCCCAGCCCGGCCAGGAGCAGGAGGGCCAGCTCGTGGACCCCCAGCCAGGCCAGCGCTGCCACCAGGCCCGCGGCCAGGCCCGTCGCAAGGTCTTTCACTGCCTTCTGCCCCAGGTTCCAGAGGGCGTGGAGCACCACCGCGGCGACGACCGGCTTCACCCCGTACAGCAGCCCCTCCATCTGGGGCAGGGTCCGGTACCGAACGTAGGCAGCGGCCAGGGCCCAGGTGAGGGCCATCGCCGGGACGATAAAGGCCGTCCCGGCCACCACCAGCCCCGGCCACCCGGCCCGGAGGTAGCCGATGTGAATCGCCAGTTCGGTGGAGTTGGGTCCTGGGATCAGGTTGGTGGCGCCGAGAAGATCCAGAAAGGTCTGCCGGTCCAGCCACCGGCGGCGCTCCACCACCTCGTCCTCCATCATGGCGATGTGGGCCGCCGGACCCCCGAAGGCCACGGTGCCCAGCCGCAGGAAGACCGCGGCCAGGTCCAGGAGGCGCCGCCTGCGTTCCCCCGGTTCGAGGTGCCTCCGCAGGTCGGTCAAGAGGGGTCACTTCCTTTCCGACAGGTGCAACAGATGCAACATTCGCTGGCCGCAAGGGGTTCCCTGCCCGGAGGCCCTGGTGCCCATGGCTTGCCTGGGTCCCACCCATGGCCCGCCCGGGCCCTTCCCCGCTCCTGGGCCGTCGCCCAGCCCCTTGGCTTCGTCCTACCCCCCGGGCAGTCCGGCGCCCACGTAACGGAGGGGAGCAGACCATGCCATCCCGGAAGCAACCCACCTCACCGGAGCCGGCCGGAGCGCCCCGGGGCCCGGCCGGGGAGCCGCCGGCCACCGCCGGCACCTCGCCTGGGACCCCCGGGAGGTACCGGGGACCCACGGATTCCCCGCCGGCCGACCCCCTCGCCTCCTTTCACCCCGTGGTCCGGGCCTGGTTTGTTGAGCGTTTCGGTGCCCCCAGCCCGCCCCAGGCCCTGGGCTGGCCCCTCATCGCCCAGGGCCGGCACTGCCTGATCACCGCCCCCACCGGGTCCGGGAAGACCCTGGCGGCCTTCCTCAAGTGCCTCGATGCCCTCTGGCAGGAGGGGAATCCCGAGCCCGGCGGGGTGCGGGTGCTCTACGTCTCGCCCCTCAAGGCCCTGGGGGTGGACATTGAGAAGAACCTCCAGGAGCCCCTCCAGGGGGTGCTGGAGAAGGCCCGGGCGATGGGGGTGGCGCTCCCGGAGCTCCGGGTGGCGGTCCGCACCGGGGATACCGACACCCGGGACCGGGCCCGGATGCTCCGGCGCCCGCCCCACGTGCTGATCACCACCCCCGAGTCCCTCTACCTGATTCTCACCTCCCGCAGGGCCCGGGAGATGCTCCGGACGGTCCGGTACGTGATCGTGGACGAGCTCCACGCCCTCCTGGGGACCAGGCGGGGGGCCCATCTCACCCTGAGCCTGGAGCGGCTGGAGGCCCTCTGCTCCGAGCCGCCGGTGCGGATCGGCCTCACCGCCACCGTCCGGCCCCTGGAGCGGGCGGCCCGGTTCCTGGGCGGCCAGGGGCCGGACGGCGCGCCCCGGCCGGTGGCGGTGGCCGACGCCGGCCTGCGGAAGGGCCTCGACCTCCGGGTGGAGGTGCCGGTGCCGGAGATGGGGGCACTGCCCGACGACTCCATCTGGCCCGCCATCGACCGGCGCCTGGCGGAACTGGTCCGGGCCCACCGGAGCACCCTGATCTTTGTCAACAGCCGGCGGCTGGCGGAGCGGCTGGCGGCCCGGCTGGGGGAACTCCTCGGGCCGGATCGGGTCCGCACCCACCACGGCAGCCTCTCCCGGGAGCAGCGGCGGCAGGTGGAGGAGGAGCTGAAGTCCGGCCGGCTTCCCTGCCTGGTGGCCACCGGCACCCTGGAGCTGGGGATCGACGTGGGGGCCATCGACCTGGTGGTCCAGGTGGAGAGCCCCCGGAGCGTCGCCCGGGGGCTGCAGCGGGTGGGCCGGGCCGGCCACCTCCTCGGTGCGGCCAGCAAGGGCCGGATCCTGCCCAAGTACCGGGGGGACCTGCTGGAGGCGGCCGCGGTGGCCCGGGGGATGCTCCGGGGCGAGGTGGAGGAGTTCCGGGTGCCCGAGTGCCCCCTGGACGTGCTGGCCCAGCAGATCGTGGCCATGGCCGCGGTGGAGGAGTGGCGGGAGGAGGACCTGCTGGCCCTGGTCCGCCGGGCCTATCCCTACCGGCACCTCTCCCGCCGGCAGTACGAACTGGTCCTGGGGATGCTCGCCGGCCGGTACAGCGAGACGGGCTTTGCCGAACTCCGGCCCCGGATCGCCTGGGACCGGGTGAAGGGCGTGATCCGGGGCCGGGAGGGGAGCCAGGCCCTGGCGGTCCGCTCCGGCGGCACCATCCCCGACCGGGGGCTC
>QGUP01000586.1 GCA_003242505.1 Bacillota bacterium | reverse complement strand
CCTCGGTGTTGGGCTTGCGGCCGACGGAGACCAGCACCTTGTCCGCGGGCAGGGAGAGGACCTGGCCGTCTGAGGCCTCCACCTGGAGCACCGTCCGGCCCCCCTCCTCCACGAGGCCCCGGGCCCTCGCCCGGGTGTGGACCGTCACCCCCAGCCGCCGGAGCTTGCGCATCAGGACGTTCACCAGGTCCGGGTCGGTGCCGGGGAGGATCTGGTCCATCATCTCCACCACGGTCACCTGGGCGCCGAGCTTCCGGTAGACGATGCCCAACTCCAGGCCGATGTAGCCGCCGCCCACCACCACCAGGTGCTCCGGGACCTCCCGGAGATTCAGGGCGTCCCGGGCCTGGAGCACCCGCTCGCCGTCGAACTTGAGGAACGGCAGTTCCACCGGCTGGGAGCCGGTGGCGATGATGCAGTACTTGAAGTGGAAGGCCTGGAGGCCGTCGGGCCCCTCCACCACCGCGTCGTGGGGGCCCTCAAACCGGGCCCGGCCCCGGACCACGTTCACCTGGGCCTGCTTCTGCTGGTAGGCGACGCCGCTCACCAGCCGGCGGATGACCTTGTCCTTCCATTCCTGGAGCTTTTCCATGTCTACCCGGAGGTCGGTGAAGTGGATCCCCCGGTCCGCCGCCTCCCGGGCGTGGTGGACGATGTTGGCCGCGGCGATGAGGGCCTTGGAGGGGATGCACCCCTCATTGAGGCAGACCCCGCCCAGTTCGCCGGCCTCCACCAGGGTGACGTCCAGGCCGAGATGGCCGGCCCGGGCCGCGGCCACGTAGCCGCCCGGGCCGGCCCCGATGACCAGGACGTCGGTGCCGGTCTTGATGCTACCCATGACCATGGTGCTTACGCCTCCATCAGGAGCTGGGTTGGATTCGCCAGAAGCTCGGCCACCCGCTTGAGGAACCGGCCGGCGTAGGCGCCGTCCACCACCCGGTGGTCAAAGCTGAGGCTGAGGTGGAGCACCTGCCCCACGGCCACCTGCCCGTCCCGGACCACCGGCTTCTGGGCGATGCTCCCCACCCCCAGGATGGCCACCTCCGGGTGGTTGATGATGGGGGTGAAGTAGGTGCCGGACCCGATGGCGCCCATGTTGCTGATGGAGAAGGTGCCGCCCCGGAGGTCCTCCAGGGTGAGCCGGTTCTCCCGGGCCCGGGTGGAGAGGTCCTGGATCTCCCGAGCGATGGTGAAGATGGACTTCCGATCCACTCCCTTCACCACCGGCACCATCAGGCCCTGCTCGGTGTCCACCGCAATGCCGATGTTGTATTCCCTGACCAGGACGATCTCCTGCCGCTCGTCGTCCAGCCGGGCGTTGAGGTACGGGAACTCCTTGAGGGCGGGCACCAGGGCCTTGACGATAAAGGGCAGGTAGGTGAGCTTCACGCCCTTCTGGGCCGCCAGCTCCCTGGCCCGGGCCCGGAAGGCGACGAGTTCGCTCACCTCCACCTCGTCCATCAGGGTGACGTGGGGCGCGGTGCGCTTGGACCGGACCATGGCCTCGGCGATGGCCCGGCGGACGCCCCGGAGGGGGATTCGCTCCTCTACCCCGGGCGCCGGTGCGGCGGCAGCCGGCGCCGGGGCCCCGGGGGCCGGGGCTGCCGCCGGGGGGGGCGGGGGCGCGCCGGCGGGGGGGGCGCGGCGTCCGGG
>QGUP01000585.1 GCA_003242505.1 Bacillota bacterium | reverse complement strand
GGAGGTCAGCGCCGCCTCATCATCCCCGGCTCCCCCGCGGGCCACGATGGCCGCCAGTTGCTCCGTCTGGCGCCGGCTGTCCACAAAGGCGATGAACCGGGCGCCCGGCTCCCGGGCCAGCGCCCGGAACAGGTCCGGCACGGCGGTGTTCAGATCCTGGCCTTCCGGCGGGCGAACCATCAGGATGTCCAGCTCGTGGCGCGGGGAAGTGTCGTGGGCCGGGCCCACCACCCGAAACGGGCGGGCGAAGAGCGCCCGCAGGTGGTCCTCCGGCTGCGCGATGGTGGCGGAGGCGGCGAGGAACCGGAGCCGCTGTCCGCCCCCGGCGGCCTGGGCCGCGTGCTGGAGGCGCCGGAACAGGTAGGCCGCGTTGGAGCCGAACACTCCCGTGTATACGTGGACCTCGTCCACCACCGCCAGGCGCACGGCGCGCAGGAATTCCTTCACCCGGGGGGAGGAGAGGCTGCTCAGCAGCCAGGCGTGGATCACATCGGGGGTGAAGAGGATGACCCGGCACCGGCGGAGGAGGCGGTCCCGCTCCGGTGGGGCCACCCCACCCTCGATTCGCCCGACAGGCGCGTCGAGGCCCGCCATGTGCAGGGCCTGGCGCCAGCGGTCCTCCTGCTCCCGCGCCAGCGCCTTGAGGGGGTAGATGGCGATGATGCGGGCGCCTGCGTCGCGGGCCAGCGCGTCGATGCCGGCGGCGTAGAAGGCCATGCTCTTCCCCGACGCTGTGCCGGTGGCGAGGCAGACATCTTCCCCGGCGGCAAAGGCCTGGAACGCCAGGTGCTGGTGCCGGTAGATACCATGGGGATACGCCGCCCGGAGATACCTGTGCACGGCCGGGTGCAGGGGGAGACCAGAGGGATCGACGATCTCCGCCGGGCGGCCGGCCAGTTGCCCGGCGAACTCCAGCTTCCACCCGATGCGCGACAGGAAGGGGTGACGCTCCAGGGCGCGTTCCAGCGGCACTTCCCGGAGTTTCTCCCGGGCCGCGCCGAACTCATCCAGGCGCCGGAAGCGTTCCGGCGGATCCAGGTCCATGGGGCTGTGGTCACGATAGGACACGGCGCTCACTTCCCCCTGGTGAAGGGTAACCTGTGGTGGGCCACTGACGTGGCTCGTGATGCTGAGAGGTGCATGGCACCGGACTCCGCGCGGCGGTACAGCCGCCGCCCGGCCACAGGGTACGCGGGGGCTCCCGGGTCCGCACGCCGTCCAACCTCCTCTCGTTGCCATCGCCCCGATGGCTTCAGCATAGCAGGGGGGTGTGACAGCAGTGTGTCACCCCTGCGTTCCCTCGGGCTGCGCCGCCGGGACGGCGGCTCAGGCGGGCGCGGCGCAGGCCCCGGGCTGGAGCGAGAGAAGGCGAATTGCCCCGTGGCCGCGCTCTGTCGGGTGCTGGGTGTCCCCGCTAGCGGGCTCTCTGCGCGGCGCAAGCGGGGCTCACCGAGCCGTGCTCGGCCGGATGCGGAATGGACCTTGGTCCGCCACCCGCAAGCCGGGCCTCGGGGTTGGGGCCCGCCTGGGCAACGGGGCCGGCCAGGGGGCCAGTCTTCCGGCATGGCCAAAAGGACACTGCCTGCATCGGCCAGGAGGACGATGGTTGAAGTGGTCACGAGGACGTAGATCGAGTTCCAGATGATTTGCATTT
>QGUP01000142.1 GCA_003242505.1 Bacillota bacterium | reverse complement strand
CCGCGGGGGGGCGGGGCCCTGAGGGCGGTCCTCTCTACGAAGATCCGGTGATCCTGGTCGCTCCGGCGGATGCCGGCGACCTGGACAGCCCGCCGCCGGACTGGCGGGAACTGTTGGAAGGACAGCGGCTCCTCACCCACAACCACCCGCTCTACTGGGATGACCTGCTCCTGGAGCTCCGGGGCCGGGGGCTCCGGATCCGGACCATGGCGGTCACCCAGGTGGACATCACCAAGCGCTTCATCGAGGAGGGGCTCGGGGTCTCCTTCCTGCCCCTCTCCACGGTCTGGAGGGAATTGCGGGAGGGACGGCTGATGGAGGTGCCCACCCCCGGCCTCCCGCTGCCCGTGGCCCGCACCTACCTGGTCTACAGCCCGGGGCGGGCGGGGAAGGGCCCCGCCCGGTCCTTCGTCGCCCTGACCCGGGATCTCTTCTCGGCACAGGGCTGAAGCCCGACCTGGGACGGTAGCGCCGGAAGCCTAGAAAGGCAGCGCCCGAAGCTGTAGGATCCGCAGGACTCCCTGGGGCCCCCCGGCAGGGCCGGGCCCCGGGTGGCAGGGAGGTAGCAGGGGTGGAGACTGCCCTGGAAGCCTTCGAACTGGGGCCGGCCCGGCGGCGGGGCGGGCTGGTCCTCTACCTGGCCCGGCGCCGGCAGGACGGGGCGCCGGCGGTGGTGGCCACAGGACCGGAGGTGGACAGCCTGCCCGGGCCCGGGCTGCCGCCGGTGGTGGCGACGGGGAATGGCTGGGTGGCCTTTGCCCCGCCCAGCGGACAGGCCCTGGCGGTGCGGCTGGTGGCGGGTCCCCTCCGGCCCTGGGAAGCCCTGTGGCTGGGGATCGCGGTGGGCCGGGTCCTGGCCATCCTCCACCACCGGGAGGAGCCGGTGGCCCTGGTGGACCTGGTGGGCCCGTCTGCGGTCTTCCAGGGTCCGGACGGCCAGTTCCGGCTGGACCTGATGGCCCCGCCCCTACCCCCGGAGAGTCCCTACCGGGCCCCGGAGGCCGCGGGGAAGGGTGGCGCCACGGCGGGAGCCGGTCCGGCGGCGGACGTCTACAGCCTGGGGGCCCTGGTCTACCACGGGCTGACCGGGGCGCCGCCGGCCCCGGACCAGCCCCTCCGGCTGCCCGAGAATGCCGGCTATCCCCCTGAACTCACCGCGGTGCTCGCCCGGGCCCTGGCAGCGGACCCGGCCCAGCGGCCCACCGCGGTGGAGATGGTCCAGGTCTTCCGGTCGGTACTCTACCGGGCGCCGCTCCAGGCGGCCGCGCCCGCCGCCGGTCCGGCCGCGGCGGACCGGCCCCGGGGCGACCGGGGCGAGGAGGGCGCTGGGCGCCGGCGCCGGGACCCCGGGAGGGCGGCGCCCAACCCGCAGCCGGAGAAGGTGGGGCCGCCGCCCCTGTGGATCTGGGCGGCGGTGGGGCTCGCCGGAGCCCTGGCGGGGATCGGGCTGGCCTGGCTGCTGAGCAGCCGGCCGCTCATGGCCCCCTCCGGGCCGCCCGGGCCGGACCAGCCGCCCGGGGTCGCCAGTCAGGCTCCTGCCGGCACCGGCGGTCTGGCGGCGGCTCAGACCCCGCCCGGGGCAGGAGAGGCGCCCGGGGCGGGGGCAGGTTCGCACTCTTCGTCCCAGCCGGCGGCCGCCCAGGGGCCCGGGGCCGGCGGTTCGGCGACGCCCGGCGGGAGCCCTTCGGCGGCGTCCAGCGCTGCCGGTACCGGCGCTTCTGCCGTGCCCGGAGCGCCCGGCGCTGGCGCCCCGGCCGTCCCGGGAGCCGGCGCTGCGGCGCCAGGGGCAGGGTCCGGGGCCGGCCAGGGGGCCCCTGCGGCGGCCGGGCAGGCGGCGGGGGCGGGGACGCCGCAGGGCTCCGCCCAGGCCCCCGGGACGGGGCCAGTCGCCGGGGAGGAGGCCGCCGGGAAGCCGTCGGAGCCCGGACCGGAGCCCGGTGGGGAATCCACTCCGGCGGGGGATGGCGCCGTCGCACTGGGAGAGGAAGGAGAGAGGGCACCGGGGCAGGACGGGGAGGCCGTATCGGAACCGGCCCCCGGGCCCTCCGGCAGTCAGGCCCCCGGGGCCCCTGGGCAGCCGGCGGCCCCGGCGCCAGGCGGGAAGACCGCGGTGGTAGTGGCGGGGAGCGCGGTGCTGGGAGAGGCGCCGGTCCAGTGGCTGGAGGACCGGCTCTACATCCGGGCCGACGCCCTGGGACCGCTCCTGGGGCTTGAGGTCCGGGACGAGGGGAGCCGGGTGGTGCTGGCATCAGGGAACGAGGCCCTGGCCACCGATGCCTTCCGCCGGGGCGACCGGGGGGAGGTCTGGATCCCGCTGGACAGCCGGCACCTGGCGCCCGCGGGGTACACCTACCTGGGGGCCGCGGAGGCCGGCGGGACCACCACCGTCTACCTCCGGCCCCAGCCTTGAGGTGCCGGTCAGCGCCCGGGCAACGATACAAAGCGCCGGCGGCCGTCCTGACAGGACGGCCGCCGGCGCCTTCCTTCCGGGCCCCTTGTCGGATGCTTACTGAGCCTGGTAGAACTCCATCTTCCGGCACTCGGGGCAGGTGAAGATGTGCAGGAAGAGGGAGGACTTGAGGAACTCCCCCGCAGCCGGCACGTCTTCCCGGGTCGCGTCGAGCCGGTAGGTGCCGAAAAGGCGCATCTCCGTCTGGCACGCCGGGCACCGGGGGGCTGGGTTCGGAGCCGGGGTGAGTGGCACGACCAACACCTCCGACGCCTATTGTACCATAGACGGAAAGATCAACGTTTGTGTCAACGGTTTGTCGTATCCATGCCTGGTCTGCGTGCACCCTCTCTCGCGCCAACCTGCGCCGTGGCATCAGCGCTGCGCTGTCGTATCAGTGCTGCGCTGGGGCACCAGCGCTGCGCTGTCATTATCACTGCTGCGCCGTGGCATAGGCGCTGCGCTGTCGTATCAACGCTGCGCTTCCGGGCGGCTCCCCCGGGCGAGGAGAGCCAGCCCCCCGGCGACGAGCCAGCAGGCCAGGGCCAGGGCCCCGAAGGCCCAGGGGTAGCCCCGCCCCGCGGCCAGCAGGCCCAGGAGCGGCGAGCCCAGGGTGATGGAGCCGTCGATGGCGGTCTCGCTCAGGGCCAGCGCGGTGGTCCGGTACCGGGCCGGCGCCACCTCTACCAGCAGGGCCCCCGCGGCGGCCAGCCCCGCGGTGTAGCCGATCCCCAGCAAGAGGCCGCCCCCCAGGAGCACCGGGACCGCAGGATCCATCACCAGCGCGGCGGCTCCCAGCCCGGCCAGGGCCGTGGCCGGGACCATGACCGCCATCGGCCCCCGGCGGTCGGCCAGCACCCCGGCGCCGGCGGCCAGGAGCCCGCCCATCCCCAGGCCCAGGAAGAAGGGGCCCGAGCCGCCTGTACCGATCGCCTCCATGTAGAGGGGCAGGAAGCCCGTTGCCCCGCCTTCCGCCAGGGCGGCAGCCCCCGCCGCCCCCAGCGCGGCCATCACCCGGCGGTCCCGGAGGAGGAGGGCATAGGGGTTCGCCGGGCCGGCCCCGGGGTCGCCCGGCGCTCCCCCCGGGCCCCCGGCCGGTTCCTCCGGGCGCCCACCCGATGCCCTCGTGCGCCCGGCGGATCCCTCCGGGTCTCCGGTCCCGGCGGAGACCGGCCGGAGCTCCCCTTCCAGCGGCCGGGGCTCCCGGACCAGGGCCACCAGGGCCACCCCCAGGAGCCCCGCCAGGGCGCAGCCGTAGAAGAACGGCGGAAAGCCCCAGGTCCGGACCACCGCCTCCCCCAGGGGCGGGGCGGCGGTGAAGGCCAGGGTGATGACGATGCGGTTGACGGTGAGGGCGGTCCCCCGCCACTGAGGCGGCGCCAGGTCCGCCACCAGGGAGGTGGAGGCCGCCAGGTACGCCGCCAGCCCCAGGGACTGGTAAGCCCGGGCCAGGGCCAAGGAACCGGGGGTGGTGGTGAAGAGGAAGAGCAGCGGAGCCGTGGCGAAGGCCAGGCTGCCGATGAGAAGGGGCAGCTTCCGGCCCTTCCGGTCGGCGAGGGGGCCGAAGTAGAACCGGAGGGCCACCCCGCAGCCGGTGAAGATGGCCGTGTGCAGCCCGGCGGTGAAAGCATCGCCGCCCACGTAGGCGGTGTAGAGGGGCATGATGGTCAGGGCCAGGAAGAGGTTGCTGTAGACCAGGAACTGGGCCGGCAACAGGAGGAGAAGGTCCCGTCGCCCGGCCCCCGGGGAGCGGGCGGTCATGGCTTCCCCTCCACGGGCCGGTAGGCCCCCTCGCCGACCCGGAGGATCAGCCGGCCGGCGCTCAGTTCGGAAAGGTCCCGCACCGTCCGGTCCACCGCCGGGGTGGGGACCCAGACCCGCCACCGGACCTCGGCCCCGTACTCGGGCGGGTCGGCGGGATGGCCGGCTGCGGCGATGTAGTGCTGAACCTTGCCCAGGAGGTCGTAGGGGGACTGGATCTCCAGGGCGGTGTGGTGGCGCATGGTGACGATCCCGGCGGCGGCGAGGCCAGCCACCACCGCGTCGGTGTAGGCCCTGACCAGACCGGCGGCCCCCAGGAGGGTGCCGCCGAAGTAGCGGGTGACCACCACGGCCACCTGCCGGAGGTCTTCTTTTTGAAGCACGCTGAGGGCCGGCCGGCCCGCGGTGCCCGCGGGCTCCCCGTCGTCAGAGCAGCCTTCCACCAGGTAGCCCAGGCCCACCCGGAAGGCGGGGACGTTGTGGGTGGCCCGGGCGTGGAGCTGGGACCACTCGGCGATCCGCGCCTCGGCCTCCTCCCGGTCCTGGACAGGCCAGACGGCGCAGATGAACCGGGACCGCTTGACCACAATCTCGGCCTGCGCGGCCCGGGCGACGGTGCGGTACTCCTGGAGCATCAGCCGATGGCCCGGAGCAGGTTTGCCATCTCCAGGGCGCTGAGGGCGGCCTCGGCGCCCTTGTTCCCCGCCTTGGTCCCAGCCCGCTCAATGGCCTGCTCCAGGGTGTCGGTGGTCAGGATCCCCAGTGCGACGGGCACGCCGGTTCCGAGGGCCACCTGGGCGATCCCCTTCACCGCCTCGCCGGCGACGTAGTCAAAGTGGGGGGTGCTCCCCCGGATCACCGCCCCCAGGGCCACCACCGCGTCGTACCGGCCGGAACGGGCCAGCCGCTGGGCCGCGAGGGGGATCTCAAAGGCCCCGGGTACCCAGGCCACGTCGATGGCGTCGGGGTCGACGCCATGGCGGACCAGGGCGTCCCGGGCGCCGGCCAGAAGCTGGCCCGTGATCAACTCGTTGAAACGGGAGACCACGATGCCGATCCGCAGTCCGGTGCCGACCAGATGGCCGGTGTAGACCGTTGCCACGAAGGGTGCCTCCTTCCCAGCGCGGGGACCGCCGGCCGGACCAGGGGCGGCGTCTCTAGGCCGCCCGCTGCTCCAGGACCCGGAAGACCGCCGGCACGACCCGGCGGCAGAGGGCCAGCCCCAGGGTGCCGGAGACGATCCCCTTGAAGAGGTTGAAGGGGACGATGGTCGCCAGGGCCACATGCCAGGTCTGGTCCGCGGGGATCCCCCAGAGCCGCAGCAGGAGAGCCCCGTTGGCCACGAACATCACCGCCGCCATGGCCAGGGTGCCCGCGGCCACCGCGAGACTGCCCCGATGCCACCAGACGGCCAGGGGCGAGGGCTCCCCCGCGTCCCACCGGGCGAGTCCCAGCCGGCTGGCGGTCCAGCCGGTGACCAGCACCAGGGTGCTGCCGGCCAGGAGGTTTGCCAGCACCCCGATCCAGCCGGCGCTGCTGAGCCCCAGGGCCAGGTAGAGGAGGTTCTTCACCACCTCCACCACCAGGCCCCAGCCGGGCCCCATGCCCACCGCGGCCAGGAG
>QGUP01000584.1 GCA_003242505.1 Bacillota bacterium | reverse complement strand
TTTTTAAAACCAGAAGCCGGCAGACGATATCATGCCTTGCCCCGTGGGCGCGGAATTGTATAAAAGAGACGGCCCCGGGCCCGGGTGCGGCGGTGGTGGCGGCAGATACAGGACCCGCCCCAGCTGCCGCCGGCGCCGGCGGCGGTCCGGATCAAGCCGGCGCTGACGGCCAAGGAAGAGACCTATGCCCGGGCGGCTCTCGGGTATCTCGCCAGCCTGGGAGGGCTGTGGCAAACCGATGATCTGCGAACGGTCCTGGCTCGGCTGGAGCGGTGGGCACAGGAGAACCACGAGCTGCCGGCCTGGATCGACAAAGCACAGACTCGCAAGCGGCAACTGAACCCCATGGGGGTTACTGCATGACGACTAGGGGGATGATCACATGCCATCGCTCAACCAGATCCTGCTGATCGGCCGGCTGACCCGGGCCGATCGGAACGATGAGACTTCCACGAACGGTGCCGAGTTGCGGCACACGGACTCCGGCCGGCCCGTGATTCGGTTCCGGCTGGCGGTGGACCGGCCCGGTACCGGCCAGGCGGACTTCTTCGATGTGATTTGGTGGGGTCCTTCCCCGGATGGGGACCCCGATGGGGTGAAGTGCAAGCGGTTCGAGCAGCACGTGCACTACCTCCGGAAGGGCCGGCTCTTGTTGGTGAAGGGCAGGATGCAGGCCCGCAGCTACGAGACCCAGGATGGCCTCCGGCGCCAGGTGTGGGAGGTGCACGTCGGAGGGGCAGGCTCGCAGGTGGTGTACCTGGATCGGCTGCCGGACGAGGTGCCGCCGTTGCCGGACGACGATGACGCAGTTCCGTTCTAAGGAGGGGCCCCGGGCGACCGGGGCCCTGTCCGTTGCAACCCAGACATAAGGGCGTAGCCCTTGTGCTCCGTACAACGCGCAACTGGATCACAAGAGCCACGAGCAAAAAAGTGCACGCAAAAACTTGCAAAGTGGCAAAACGGCCTTCTAACATGTGAGGCGAGGAGGTGCCCACGTGTGCGAAACCTGCACTGAGGCGGAGGCCCTGACTCTGGAGCGCCTGGACACGCTGATTTCCGGGCAGCAGGAGATGCAGCAGGAACTCGTGACGCAGTTGCAGCTCCTGGAACAGCGGTTACAGGCGCTGGAGGCCGGGGCACCGTACACGGGGTACACCCTCAGCAGTGGGGCCACGGTGGCCTTGCAGTACCAGATCGACATGGGGGATCTGCTGGTCGCTGGTTTGCTGTTGCTCGTAGCCGTGATGGTGGCAGGCCAGCAGATCTACCGGGCCCTTCGGGCGGTGCTGCGGTGATGGCCGTGCTGGTGACGCCAGAGCAGGTTTGGACGGACTGGGCCGGCCTGGCGCTGGTGGTGGTCGGGACGGCGGCAGTTCTCCTGGCCACCCGAGCCGTGATCCTCGCAGTCGTCGGCTGGTGGCTGGACTGGTAGAGGAGGGGTGCCGGATGGACGCCTATCTCGCTGATTTTCGGGAGCTGGCCTACCAGATTGCCGCCGGCGGGACCTGGCGGGGCATCCTCCTCGGGGCACTGGCGGTGAGCGTGCTCCTGCCGGCCACCCTGGACCTACTCGATTGGAGGCGGTAGGGCGTGTATGTGATTCTGGATGTTCAGAGCATCTTGCGGCACGCCAACAACTTCTTTGCCACCGCCGCC
>QGUP01000583.1 GCA_003242505.1 Bacillota bacterium | reverse complement strand
CGCAGGCCCCTGGGGCGGAGGGTGCCCGTCACACCGCCTTCGGCGGGCGTCCGCCAGATCCCGTGCGCATCCGGACCGAAGGCGGGGTCGTCGAGAAAACCAGTGGCCTCCCACAGGACGCTGCTGCGCTTGACGGGAAGGAGGGAGCCGTCCTGGGCTTCCACCTCCAGATTGACCTGGCCGGTGGCGCCGCAGGGAAACTCCACCCAGGCGGGCTGCGCCGGTCTCTGGCCCTTGCCCGGGGGAGGACCTTGCCCCGGGTGACCCCGGTCCGCCAGGTAGAGGGTCACCCGGCTGCCCGGGGAAGGTGCGGGATACGGGATTCTCCCCTCGCCCCGGAGGCCGTTCACCTCCCCGGGCAGTTCCACCTCGGTCCGGTCGCCCAGTTCCCCGTTCCGGTACAGGGCCAGGATGTAACTGACCACCGCCCGGGCGGTCCAGCGGCCGTGGAGGTCCCGCCGGGCCTCCGCGACGGAAGCGGTGCTCGCCCGGAGCCGGGGCACCAGGGCCCCGGCAAGGACGGCCACCAGGGCCAGGGCGATGACCAGCAGCAGCAGGGTGCCGGCGTGGCCCTGGCTGCGGGCGTGGCCCTGGCAGGCGTGGCCCTGGCAGGCGTGGCCCTGGCCGCCCGCCGGGCTCCGGTCTCGGATCCTTCCGCCCGTCATGGCAGACACTCCATCAGGCAGACTTCCAGGTTCCCTTCCCAGCGGTCGGGGCCGTCCCGGAAGAGGAGGCGGACCTGAAGCCGCTGGCCGTCCCCGGAGAGCCGGAACTCCAGCCCACCCGCCGGGTCGAGCCCCCGGGCCACCACCCGCCCGGGCCCCGGCGGGTTCAGGGGCTCCCGCACCACCTCGCCGTCGGCGGTGAACCGGTAGCGGACCGAGACGGGCTGGTGGTGGGCGCCGGCGCCGTCGAGCACCGCGACGGTTTTCCGCCCGGTCCCCTGGGGGAGGAGGGTGACCCGCTCCGCCCGGGCCGCGTCCCGGGCCAGTTCCCGGGTCAGCAGTCCGAGGTAGTGGCTCGCGTCAGCCCGGACGCCGGTGGCCCCGTAGGCGGAGGTCGCGCTGAGGACCAGGGTGACGGCGCCGGCGGCCACCAGGGAAAAGACCGCCAGGGCGGCCACGACCTCCACCAGGGTGTAGCCCCGGGAGCCGCTCCGGGGGCCCTGGCCCGGCGGGCACACCCCAGCGCGGCGGCTCCCGCCGGGTGAAGCCTTCCCCTCACGGCCGAACACGGCCCTCACCTCCGGTCGAGCTTGTAGACCGTCAGCCGCTCCACCCGTCCCCCGGGGCCGGTCACCTCAAGGGTGACCGCCTGCAGACCCGGCACCCCGGCCACCGGCTCCACCGCGACCAGCGCGAGGGCGTACTCCGGCGGCACCTCCAGGCACGGCACGCCGGTTCCCGCCCCGCTGCCGGCCCCGCCCGCCGGGCCGGCAGCGCCGCAATCGAGTTGGTACTGGCCGTCCGGGTCAAAGGGAAGAGCGGCCAGGAGGTTGCCGGCGGACTCCAGGAGGGCCAGGGCCTGGGCGGTGCCGGCCTCCGCCCCGGCGTTCCGGAGGAGGGAGAGAATCCCGGGGTAGAGGAGGACGGCGAGAAGGCCCAGGACCAGGGCCCCCACCAGGGCTTCGGCCAGCATGCTGCCCCGCTGGCTCCCG
>QGUP01000582.1 GCA_003242505.1 Bacillota bacterium | reverse complement strand
CAGTAGTTGGCCGGGCCCAGGGGCTGGACCCGGCCAACTACTGCTTCTTCACCTGGATGCGGGAAGGGGTGCGGTACTACCGGGTCTGGGAGGATAAGAAATTAAAGGAAGGGATCGTCAAGCCCGTGCCCCTGGGCCAGGTGGCTGCCCGGCTGAAGCGGGCCGACGCGGAGAAGCTCTACACCGTGGCCAAGCGGTACCAGCCCGGCCAGGCCGACCTCCGGTTCCAGGTGGGGGACGGGAGCATCAAGGTGCTTCGGGCCTCCACCGGGGAGGTGCTGGCCCACCTCAGCCTGCCCATCGTGGGCGGAGACCTGATCTTCGCCGAGGAAGAGGTGGACCCGGCGAAGGCCTGGAAGCCGCAGCAGGTCGCCCACTTCCTGAATGTCATCCTCGTGCGAGGCCAGCCGGCGGACCGGGCTTTCCAGGAGGCCGATGCCCTTCAAGTCTGAGGTCCCCGGCGCCGGCACGCCGAGGACCATCTCCCTGTCAGGAGGAATTTATCGATGAGCCCCTGGGGCATGCGTTGGCGGAAATGGACGGTGGCCGGCGCCCTGGCCCTGTTGTTGCTGGGCCTGACGGCTCCCCTGGCGGTGGGGGCCACCGGGACGTCCTATCCGGCACTGCTGGAGCGGATCATCCGGCTGGTGGAGGCTTATTACTACAAGCCGGTGGATCCGGCGGACCTGTGGCGGGGGGCCATCGACGGGGCGCTGGAGGCCCTGGGGGACCCCTACACCGCCTACCTGTCCCCTGAGGACCTGGACGCCTTCACCGATGACATCGAGGGCCACTTCGTGGGGGTCGGGATCCGGCTCGAGCAGGTGGGCTCTTACATCGTGGTCCAGGCGCCCATCAAGGGGAGCCCGGCGGAGGCGGCCGGTATCCAGCCGGGAGACCGGATCCTGGAGGTGGACGGCCGGACCCTGGTGGGGGAGCCCACCGAGACCGCGGTGCGCCTCATCCGGGGCGAGGCGGGGACGCCGGTCACCCTGCGGATTGAGCGGCCGTCGGAGGGACGGGTCTTCGAGGTCACCCTGACCCGGGCCGAGGTCCAGATCCCCATTGTGGAGGCCGAGTACCTCGGCGACGGCATCGGCTACATCCAGGTGCACACCTTCAGTTCGGACCTCGCCCACCGGTTCGGCCAGGCGGCAGCCGGCCTCCGGGAGCAGGGGATGCGGGGGCTGATCCTGGACCTGCGGAACAACCCCGGGGGCTACCTGGACGCGGCGGTGGACCTGGCGGGCTTCTTTGTCCCGCCGGGTGAGCCGGTGGTGCTGGAGGTGGAGGGGGACGGCCAGCCCCGGCCCCGGAAGGCCGCCGGCCGGCCCCTGGGGCTGCCGACGGTGGTGTTGGTCAACGCCGGCACCGCCTCCGCCAGCGAGGTGGTGGCCGGGGCGCTCCAGGACTACGGCCTGGCCACCCTGGTGGGCACCCGGACCTTCGGGAAGGGTACGGTCCAGACCCTGATCAACCTGCCGGACCGGGGGGCGCTGAAGGTCACCACCGCGGAGTACCTGACCCCCAAGGGCCGGCGGGTCCACGAGGTGGGGCTGGAGCCCGACGTGAAGGTGGAGGCGATTCCCATCCGCCCCGACCGGATCCAGCCCATCGAGCTAAAGCAGGCTTATGCCCCTGGCGAGGTGGGCCTCGAGGT
>QGUP01000141.1 GCA_003242505.1 Bacillota bacterium | reverse complement strand
CCGCTGGCAGCCGCCGCCCCCCCGTGGGCGTGGGGGTGGGGGCCCACCACCGGGGGCCTGGCCCGGGCCGTGACCCCCCCAGGGGCCCCCGCCGCGACCATGGCCGCCTTCAGCCGGCCGATGACCGGCTGGAGTTCCGTGGCGCCGGGTTCCAGGTCGTTGGCCAGCCCGGCGGCCAGGGCCGCCGGGTCCCCCCGGCGAAGGGCAGCCAGCACCCGGTCCGGCTCCGCCCGCTCCGCCGGGGGCAGGGGTCGCCAGGCCCGGTAGACCGTCGCGGTCTTCGGGCCGGGCCAGCGGACCTCGGGGGTCGCCACCACCGCCGGCACCGGCGGCGCCGGGGGCAGGGGGGTGAGTCGCTCGCCGATCCCCTCCGCCAGGGCCGTCCGGCCCAGGAGGCAGAAGGGAATGTCCGCGCCCAGGGGAGCCGCCAGCCGCTGCAGCCGCTCCAGGGGCCATCCCAGGTCCCAGAGCCGGTTCAGGGCCAGGAGCACCGCGGCGGCATCCGCGCTGCCCCCGCCCAGGCCCGCCGCGGCGGGAATCCGCTTCTCGATTTCGATGGCGGCGCCGAGGGGGCATCCGGCGGCCTCCTTCAAGGCCAGCGCGGCCCGGTAGGCCAGGTTCTCCGGCCCTGCCGGAATCCCGGGCTCGCTCACGGCCACCGTGAGCTCCCCCTGGGTCACCGCCACCCGGAGCCGGTCGTGGAGCGCCAGCGGGGTCATGACCATCCGGACCTCGTGGTACCCGTCGGGCCGCCGGCCGACCACCTGAAGGGCCAGGTTGACCTTGGCGTGGGCCCGGACTTCAAGGGCCGACGGCTGCGCACCGGTGCGCAAGGACCATGCCTCCCCTCAAGGAAGAGCCTTGCTTCAAGGAAGAGCCGCCCGTCAAGGAAAAACCGGGGCCGCCACGGCCCCGGTGGATTCTCTCTATGGCAGCTTTTCTAGTCTTGCCGTCTCTATTTGTTCAAAGCTTACCATTGTTTACCGTTTACCGACCGTGGTACGCGAACTTGACCTCGCCGTTGGCGTCGTAAATGACCAGTTCCACGTCCTCCGTCAGCAGGTCCGTATAGCTGTAGGAGACCCGCCGCTCTCCCAGGGAGCCGTCACGGATCCGGACCGTAAAGATGTTCGGGTAGGTCTGCTCCAGGATGCCTTCCCGCTCCAGCACCTTCTTCCGGCCCTTGTTGGCCCGCAAGCGGATCCGGGCGCCGATGTGACTGTCAAGGTCGCGCTTGATGTCCGCCAGGACACTCTTGGAAGCCAACGGAGACCACATCCTTTCCGGTCCGAGATACCCGGGCTCAGGCACACTTACGTCCCGATTATACCAGACCGGAAGGACAAGTGTCAAGGAAAGCACAATTTTATCAGGACGCGCACAACCTGTCAATGCGCATCGAGGGAGCGGGAGGCGGGCCTGTGTACCGGTCCGCTACTTTGTATACCGGTCCGCCACCTTGGAGGCGCCGTAGGCGTGGGGCTTGATCTCCGCGTGGAACCCGGAGCCCGTCACCATGCCCACCACGTCCCGGATCAGTTCCCGGGTCTCCCCCTGCGGGCCCACATCCAGGTGGATCTCCACCCCCGGGGCCGGTTGGCCCATGGTGCGCAGGCTCTCCACCAGCCGCTGGGCCAGGGCCAGGGAGAGGGCCGTCTCGTAGAAGATCTTCTGCCGGAGGCTGTTAATCTTCCGCTGGGTGTGCCGCCGGTAATAGTAGCGGGCGCCCCGGCCCACCCGGTGGATGATGATCGCGGTGACAAAGGTGAGGTCGTCCCGGGCCATGGAGTCGGTGCCGATGATGAGCTTGTAGCTCGCCTCGGGATCCTCCTGGACGAACTTGACCAGGTCGGCCACCATCGCCTCGAAGGTGAGAAACCCCCGGCTCGGGCTTATGAATGGCTCGTCCTTCACCGCCAATCCGCCTCCCTGCTGCCTGCCAGCCGCCCGCTGCAGAACGGAAGACATGGGGCTCCGCAAAGCTGCTCCGCAAAGCTGTCAACTCGCCTTGATCCGATTATAGCATTCTCAAACCAGACCGGTGTCTGAGAAGTCATAACCAGGAGCCCCCGTCCCCGTCCGCCAGCCCCCGGTCCAGCGCCGCCGGCCCGAGGGCCCTGGCCACCGCGGCGAACTCCTCCAGGGAGAGAGTCTCCCCCCGGCGGCTGGGGTCGATGCCCGCTGCCGCCACCCGCTCCTCCACCCAGGCCCGCTCCAGCCCCAGCCCCCCGGCCAGGGCGTTGGCCAGGGTCTTCCGGCGCTGCTGGAAGGCCGCCCGGACCACGGCAAAGAAGAGCCGCCGGGGCACTGACACCGCCGGCTGCTCCCGGACCTCCAGGGCGACCACCGCGGAATCCACCTCCGGCGGGGGCCAGAAGGCTCCCCGGGAGACCCTTGCCACCACCCGGGGCACGGTGTGGTACTGGACCGCGACGCTGAGGGCGCCGTACTCCCGGGAGCCCGGGGCCGCGACCATCCGCAGGGCCACCTCCCGCTGGACCATCACCACGATCCGGTCCAGGGGCAGGTCCTCCTCCAACAGGCGGAAGAGGAGGGGCGAGGTGATGTAGTAGGGCAGATTGGCCGCCACCCGGGCCTTCTGCCCCGGCTGGAGCCGCTCCGCCAGGAGGGACCGGAGGTCGACCTTCAGCGCGTCGCCGTGGATCACCTCGACGTTCGGCAGGTGGCCCAGGGTCTCCCGAAGCAGCGCCACCATCCCCCGGTCGATCTCCACCGCCAGGACCCGGGGGGCCGCCTCCGCCAGGGCCGCGGTGAGAATCCCCGGTCCCGGTCCGATCTCCAGGATCAGGGGGGCTTCCGCCGGCGCCACCGCGGCCAGGATCTTCGCCAGGGTCCCCCGGTCCACGAGAAAGTTCTGGCCCAGGCGGTGCTGGGGCCGCAGGCCATGGCGCTCCAGGAGGGCCTTGAGCACCCGGGGGCTGGTGAGATCCGGCGTCAGGGTTGCTCGCCTCCGTATGAAGAGCAGCCAGGTCCACCCGGACGGGTGGCCTGGCCGTTTCCAGTTTCACTCAAGCCAGTTTCACTCGAGAATGTAGACCTTGACCGTCCTGACCCCGAAGGCCCGGGCCTCCTCGGGGGTATCAAAGGCCAGGTCGATGCGGTTGCCCTTCACCGCCCCGCCGGTGTCTGCGGCGATGGCCGGCCCGTAACCGTCCACATACAGCCGGGTCCCCAGGGGGATCACCCGGGGGTCCACCGCCGCGACCCCTTTCCGGGCCAGGACCCCGGTGGCGGTGTACTGTCCCGGGGTGTTCCCATCCCCGGGGGCGTAGGCCGTCGCCCGCATCTCCAGGACCTTGCGGTAACGGTATACCTGTCCGCCCCGGGCCACCGTCCCGACGGTGCCGTAGGCCAGGATCCGGTCCACCGGCTCCCGCACCACCGCCTCGCCGATCACTTCCCGGGCCACCAGTTCGCCGTTCTCATAGACGAGGCGCACCTTCCGCTCCAACAGGCCCGGGACCCCCGCCCGGACCTCCCGCACCTGGCCGACCTCCAGCTGGTCGGAGGGGCGGCGGAGAGTCTCGAAGGGAATCTCCTCGGTCTCCGTCACCACTTCCTCCCGGACCCGGATCACCCGGGCGGTGAACCCGCCGTCGGGCCGGGGCTGCACCTGCACCCGGTCGTCCTCGTCCAGGGTGACGCCGAAGGCCTGAAGGACCTCGGTGACGCCGGTGGCGGCGGAGAGCCCTTCCCGGACCGCGCCGTCGGCCTCGACCCGCCAGGGCCTGGCCCGCCGCACCCGCACCACGTTCTCGGCCTTGTCTGCCAGCGGCTGCTCCGGGGTTGGCTGCACCTGATCCTCGGGGCCCAGGGTAACCCCGGCCTCCGCCAGGGCCTCCGCCACCGTGCGGGCCCTGGTGGAAAGCGAGGCGTGGACCTGGCCGTCCACCATCACCCGCACCGAGCGGCGATGCACCATGGCCGTCACCAGCCGGTTGCCCGCGGCGACTGCACCGGACGCGACGCCCAGGAGGCTGAGGGCGATCACCAGGGGCCGCGCCCAGTTCCGAAGGGCCCGACGGGCCAAGGGCTCGAGGGCCATACTTTCCCTCCCCCGAAGCATGGCGGAGTAGCGCAAAACCCGGGGAGATTATAGCGGATTCTGGCCCCCACGTCAAAGCGACTGCTCCGGAAACTCACGGGATCCGGAACAGCCGCCTGGCGTTGGCCGTCACCAGCGCCGCCAGATCGGGATATGCCATCCCCCTCAGTTCCGCCAGGAACTCGGCGACGTGCCGGACAAAGGCCGGCTCGTTCCGCCGCCCCCGGTGGGGGACCGGGGGCAGGTAGGGGCTGTCGGTCTCAATGACGATCCGGTCGAGGGGCGCCCGCCGGGCCACCTCCCGAATCGCCTCGTTCCGGGGATAGGTGAGGGGCCCGCCAAAGCCCAGGTAGAACCCCAGGGCGAGGCAGCGCTCCGCAAGGGCCCAGTCCCCGGACCAACAGTGCATGACGCCCCCCACCTCGCCGGCCCCTTCCTCCTCCAGGACCCGGACCACGTCCTCGTGGGCGTCCCGGTCGTGGATGACGACGGGCAGTCCCAGTTCCCGGGCCAGCCGGATCTGGGCCCGGAAGGCCCGGAACTGAGCCTCCCGGGGGTAGTCCCAGTAGTAGTCCAGGCCGATCTCCCCGATGGCCCGGACCTTCGGATGCCGGGCCAGTTCCCGGAGCCGGGCGTAGGTGCCCTCGTCCCAGTCCGCGGCGTCGCTGGGGTGGACCCCCACCGCGGCGTAGAGGTCCGGGTGCTGCTCGACCAGGGCCAGCACCTGCCGGGCGTTGGCCTCGGAGGTGCTGACCACCATCATCAGCCCGACCCCGGCCGCCCGGGCCCGCTCCAGCACCGCCTCCCGGTCGTCGTCGAACCTGGGGTGGTCCAGATGGCAATGGGTGTCAAAGAGCAATCCCGCCGCGCCTCCTCTCCATTTGCGCCGGACCGGGCCGGCCGCCGGGGAGCCGGGGCCCGTCCCCGGGGCCGGCCCGCCCTCGGCCGGCCGCCCTTACTTCACCTGCGCCCCGCTGGCGATGGGCCGGTCCACCGTCACCAGGGAGAGCTGGCCCTCCGGGGTGGAGGCGGCGAGGAGCATCCCGTGGGATTCGATCCCCCGGATCTTTCTGGGCTTCAGGTTCGCCACGAGGACGATCAGCTGCCCCACCAGCTCCTCCGGCTGGTAGTGCTGGGCGATGCCGCTGACGATCTGCCGCCGCTCGTTGCCCACCTCCAATTCCAGCCGGAGCAGCTTGTCGGTGTTCGGCACCCGCTCCGCGTGGAGCACCCGGGCCACCCGGAGCTGGACCCGGGCAAAGTCCTCGTAGTCGATGAGCGCGACCCCCTCCGGCGCCGGGGCCGGCTGCTGGGCCTCCGCGGCCGGGGCCTTCTCCACCGGCCGGGGGGCTGCGGCACCGGGGTCCTTCTCCGCCGGCGTCGGGGCCGGAGCCCCGGACCCGGCGGCGGCAGGGGTTACGGCGTCGTCACTGGCCACGTCGGACTCCTCCTTCGGCATCGGGATCCGGGGGAAGAGCGGCGCGCCCCGGCGGATCGCCGTCCCCGGCGGCAGGCCGCCCCACCGGATGGCCTCCTCCCAGGGCCGGCTCCGCACCCCCGCCGGGTCCAGGCCCAGCTGGTCCCAGATCTTCTCCGGCGTCTCCACCAGGAAGGGGGTGAGGGCCACGGCGAGGATCCGCTGCGCCTCCGCCAGGTTGTAGAGGACCGTGGCCAGCCGGTCCGCCTGCGCCGGGTCCCGGGCCAGAGACCAGGGCGCCTGCTCGTCGATGTACTTGTTCGCCCGGGCCACCGCCTTCCACAGGGCGGCGAGGGCGTCGGAGATCTCCAGCCGGTCCA
>QGUP01000140.1 GCA_003242505.1 Bacillota bacterium | reverse complement strand
ACAAAATGTCAACGAGGCGGAGCGCCGGCGGGGCGCTCCGCCTCGCTTTCCCTGGCCCCGCCCCAGGGTCTGCACCGCGGGATGGCCCCAGGGTTTACACCGTTGGCCGGCCCCAGGGTTTACACCGTTGGCCGGCCGGTGTAGCATCGATTCTGTGCGAGGTCCTGACCGGCCGCATGGAAAATCCTGACGGACTTGTTTGCTCGCGCGCGACCAGGGAGGAACTGTCCCCTTGCTTGCCATCGAAGCCCACGAACTGACCCGGGAGTTCCGGCAGTACCGGAGCCGCCCCGGCCTCCTCGGGGCCATCCGGGACCTCCTCCGCCGGGAGTACACCGTCATCCGGGCCGTCGACCGGGTGAACCTCCGGATCGCCCCGGGGGAGATCGTCGGGTACATCGGGGCCAACGGCTCGGGGAAGTCCACCACCATCAAGATGCTCACCGGCATCCTGGTGCCCACCGCCGGGTGGGTGCGGGTCAACGGCTACGACCCCCACGACGGGCGGACGGCCCTTGAGTACAAGCGGACCATCGGGGTGGTCTTTGGCCAGCGCAGCGGCCTCTGGTGGGACATCGCCGTCAAGGAGACGTTCCGGCTCCTGCAGCGGATGTACGAGGTGCCGGAGGCGGAGTTCCGCTCCTACTTCGCCGAACTGGTGGAAGCCCTGGAGATCGGGCCGCTCCTGGACATCCCGGTCCGCAAGCTCAGCCTCGGCCAGCGGATGCGGTGCGAACTGGCCGCGGCCCTCCTCCACAAACCCCGGGTCCTCTTTCTGGACGAGCCCACCGTCGGCCTGGACGTGGTGGTGAAGCTCCGGATCCGGGAGTTCCTCCGGGAGGTGAACCGCCGGTACGGCACCACCATCCTCCTCACCACCCACGACCTCTCGGACATCGAGGCCCTCTGCCCCCGGGTGGTGCTCCTCCACCAGGGCCGGATCCTCTACGACGGGGCCCTGGCGGACCTCCGGCGCCGGGAGGCCCGGGGCCGGACCCTCCGCCTCAGCTTCCGGGAGCCTGTGCCGCCGGAGCGGGTCCAGGCGGCCCTGGCGGGGATCCCTTGCTCCGTGGAGTCCCAGGGGGAGGCGGAGTGCCTCGTCCACCTGGCGGAGGCGGAGGCGGTGCCCGCCGCCCTGGCCCGGCTGGTCCCCCACCTGCCCCTGAAGGACCTGGCGGTGGCGGAGCCGACCATGGAGGAGATCGTCCGGCAGCTCTACCGGGCCGGGGCGGCGGGGGCCGAGGCCCCCGGGGCCGGGGTACCGGCCCCGGCGGCCACACCGGAGCCGGACCGGGGGGAGGGGGGCCAGGGGTGATGGCCACTTACCTCGAGCTCATCCGGATCCGCTTCCTGGTGATGCTGGCCTACCGGGTGAACTTCTACAGCGGCATCCTGACCTACCTTATCTATACGGGCGGCTACTACTTCTTCTGGATGGCCGCCTACGGCTCCCGGGAGAGCCTGGGGGGCCTCAGCCCCACGGAGATGACCACCTACCTGGCGGTGGGGTGGATGGCCCGGGCCTTCTACTTCAACCACCTGGACCGGGAGATCGCGGACGAGATCCGGGACGGCACCGTGGCGGTCCAGCTCCTCCGGCCGGTCTCCTACCTGGGGCAGCGGGTGGCCGGGGCCCTGGGGGAGGCTCTTTTTCGGCTGCTGTTCTTCTCGGTGCCGGGGCTCACCCTGGCCGCACTGCTTTTCCCGGTGCGGCTGCCCACGGACCCGAAGGTCTGGGTCGCCTACCTGGCGGCCCTCGCCCTGGCCTTTGTCCTCAACGCGCAGATCAACCTTCTGGTGGGCCTGGCCGCGGTCTGGTCCACCCGGATCCAGGGGCTGACCTGGGCCCGGCGGCTGGTGGTGGACCTCCTGTCGGGCCTTTACCTGCCCCTCTCCTTCTACCCGGCCTGGGCCCGGGCGGTGCTGGAATGGCTCCCCTTCCCGGCCATCTCCTACGTGCCGAGCCTCATCGCCGCGGGAGGCCTGTGGGGGCGGCCCCTCGTCCTGGCCCTGGTCCGGGGCCTCGTCTGGGCCGCAGTCCTGGCGGCCCTGGTCCGGTTGGTCTGGCGCCGGGCGGCCCGGGCCCTCACGGTCCACGGGGGGTGATGGGGAATGTGGCGGACCCTCGCCCGGTACAGCCGGCTCTACTGGGAATACCTGGTCCAGTACGCCAAGGTGCGGTGGGAGTACCGAGGGGACCTCATCGTCGGCCTGGTCTCGGAAGTAACCTACCAGGCGATGAGCGTGGTGCTGATCGCGGTCACCTTCCAGCTCGTCCCCGACCTCCGGGGGTGGACCCGGGCGGAGGTCTTCTTCCTGTACGGCTACTTCCTGGTCCCCGGGGCTCTCTTCGGCGCCCTGGCCGGCGGGCTCTGGGACGTGGCGGACAAGTACGTCATCAAGGGGGAGATGGACCGGGTGCTGATCCGGCCGGCCCATCCCCTGTTCCAGGTGATCCTGGAGGGGGTGGAGCTGGAGTCCCTCCTCGGGGTGGCGACGGGCATCGCCATCATGGCCTGGGCCGGGGAGCGGGCCGGGGTGGTCTGGGACTGGGCCGACTGGCTGGTGGCGGTGGGGCTGATCCTGAGTTCCGCCGCGGTCTACCTGGGGATCTACATGGCCCTGGCGGCCACCGCCTTCTTCGCCGACGGCCGGACCGGGCTGATGGCCCTGGCCTGGAACCTCAACCAGTACGGCCAGTACCCCCCGAACATCTTCAGCCGGTCCCTCCGGTGGCTCCTCAGCACCGCGCTGCCCTTCCTCTTCGTCGGCGCCTATCCCGGGGCGTACCTGGTCCGCCGGGGGGAGTGGGGGCTCTTCGCCTGGCTCACCCCGGTGGTGGCCGCGGCGACGGTGGCCTTTGCCCTCTGGGTCTGGCGCCGGGGGCTCCGGCGGTACACCGGCGCGGGGTCGTGACCCCGTGGGGGCCGGGGACCCGCACACCAGGAGCCCAGCCCATGGACAGGCTCCGACCAGGCGTGCCGCACCCCGGGGCCGGTGGCGCCGGGTGCGGCGGAACTCTCAGGGGGGGGCAGGGAGGGGGGCCCCCCCCCGGCCGCCGCCGGAAACGGGCATCCCGGGGTTTCCCGGATGTTTCAGCCCGGCCGGCTGACCCTGGGCGTCTTCTTCCCCATCGAGGCCTTTACCGGCAGCAACCCGACGATGCGGGACCAGGAGGCCCTGGCCCGGCGGGCGGAGGAACTGGGCTTTGCGGCCCTCTGGTTCCGGGACGTGCCCCTTCTGGATCCGAACTTCGGCGACATCGGCCAGATCTACGACCCGTGGGTGTATCTGGCCCACATCGCCGCCCACACCCGCCAGATCGCCCTGGCCACCGGGGCCATCGTCCTGCCGCTCCGGCACCCCCTCCACGTGGCCAAGGCGGCGGCCTCCGTGGACATCCTGTCGGGCCGGCGGCTGGTGCTGGGGGTGGCCTCCGGCGACCGGCCGGTGGAGTTTCCGGCCTTCGGTGTCGACTGGGAGGCCCGGGGGGCGATCTTCCGGGAGGCCCTGGTCTACATCCGTCGGGCCTGGGCGGAGCCCTTCCCGGAAATCGACTCGCCCCTGGGGCATTTGGCGGGCGCCGACCCGGTGCCCAAGCCGGAGGGAGGCACCCTGCCGATCCTGGTCACCGGCTACAGCCAGCAGTCCCTGGAGTGGATCGCCCGGCACAGCGACGGGTGGGTCATGTACCCCCGCCCCCCGGGGATCCAGCGGATGATCGTCGCCGAGTGGCGCAGGGCCACCAGCGCGGCGGCCCCCGGCGCCTTCAAGCCCTTCGCCCAGTCCCTCTACATCGACCTCAGCGACGATCCGGAGGAGCCCCCGCGGCCGATCCACCTGGGGTACCGCCTGGGCCGGAAGTACCTCGTCGAACTGCTGGCCACCCTCCAGGAGATTGGCGTCAACCACGTGGCCCTCAATCTCAAGTACGGCCGGCGGCCGGCCCGGGAGGTGCTGGAGGAGGTGGGGCAGGAGGTGCTGCCCCTCTTTCCGGGGGCGGAGGCGTAGCCTCACGGGGGCGAAGGCGTAGCCCCATGGGGGCGAAGCGGTAGCCTTACGGGGGCACCGGCGCAGCCCCGCGGGTGTTCCGTCGCCCGGGCTACCCGGCCCCGCCGGCATCCCAGTGCCGGCGCATGAGGTGGTAGCCCCCGGCCAGGAGGGCGACGGGCAGCAGGAGGTTGAGGCCGAGGAGGAGGGCCGGCGGCAGCCCCGGGGCGCTGCCGGGTGACCGGCTGCCGGTCCAGATCACCAGGGCGATGGGCAGCAGGAGGCCGGCCATCCGGAACAGGACGTACCAGCCGTTGACGTTGCCGCCCTGGGGCGGGGCCATCTGGTCCGCCACCGGGGCCTGGGCCGGCTCCGGCGGCTCCTCCCCGGCGGTGGCCCCCGCGGCGCCGAAGCCCCCGAGGCAGCCGGCGGCGAGGGCTGCCAGGGTCCAGCCCAGGAGGCGCCCGAGGTCCGGCCCGGAGAGGCCCGCGGCCAGGCCGCCGGCCAGGGCCGGGAGGCCGGTCAGCACCGCGGAGGGCAGGAAGACCGCCAGGAACTTGGCCCCCAGGAGGGTGGCCGCGGGGACCCCGGCCAGGCGGTAGAGGAGGATCCCGGCCCGTTCGGCTTCAAAGACCCGGACCACCCAGTGGCTGTAGGCGAGGCCCCAGGCCAGAAGGCTGAGGGAGCCCACGGTCTGCACCACCCGGGGCAGGGGCGCGCCGGCCAGGCTCCGGCCCGCCCCGTAGACCCCGACAGCCCCGCAGAGCCAGATGACGCCCTGGATCCGGGTCATCCGGGAGCGGCTCCACTGGATCCACTCCCGGGCCACCACCGCCCGCACCGGCCCCTGGGGCCAGGCCGGCCAGACCGACCGGCCCGGCCGGCTCGCCTCCTGCTCCCCCAGTTCCAGCACCCGGGTGAGGCCGGTGCGGTAGAGGTCCTCCACCCACCGGGGGCGGAGCACGGTTGCCGCCAGCATCCCCAGCCCCGGCAGCCCGGCCAGGGCGGCGACGGCCCCGGCCACCAGGGTGCGGAGGCCCCGGAGCCGGAGGGCCAGGTCCCCGACGGTGCCGCCGGTGGCGAGGAAGATCGCCGCCCAGGTGGCCAGGGCGACGGTGGTGAGGCCGAAGAAGAGGGAACCCCGGCGGAGGGTCCGGGGGGAGTACCGGGCCCAGAGGACTACCAGGAGGAGCCCGGCGAGGCTCGCGAGGACCCCGGTGGCGGCCCCTGCCGCCGCCAGGGTGAGGAGAGCCCCCCACCGGGCGGGGCCCGGGACCCCGGCGGAGTAGGCCAGGGACCAGAGGCAGGCGCTCCAGACCCGGCCGGGGAGGTACTCCAGGGCTCGGCCGATGACAAAGGCCAGGGGCCGGGCGGGGGTGATTTGAAAGAGGGGCACGAGGATCCCCTGGAAGAGCTGGAACTGCCCCCGGCCAAAGCCGATCAGCAGGCCGAACCAGGCCATCTGCGCCGCCATCAGGGTGAGGAGCCCCTCCCGGCCAGCCTCCGGGGGCACCGACCGGGCCTGCTGGGCCACCACCAGCACAATGCCCAGCTGTGAAAGCTGGAAGAAGAGGCCCAGCCGGCTGCGGGAATAGCGGAAGGTGCGATTGTAGACCGCCCGCCAGCCGTACCAGGCCACGGACCAGGCCGTCCGCAGCACTTCCCCTGCCCCGCCGGTCATCCCGCCGCCTCCTCTCCGGGCAGCCGGTCGCCGGTGAGGGTCAGGAAGACCTCCTCCAGGTTGGCCCCGGGCCGGCCGGCCCGGGCCGCCAGTTCCGTCAGGGTGCCGACGCAGAGGAGCCGGCCCCGGTGAATGACCCCGATCCGGTGGGCCAGCTCCTCCGCGACGCTGAGGATGTGGGTGGTGAGAAAGAC
>QGUP01000581.1 GCA_003242505.1 Bacillota bacterium | reverse complement strand
CGTAGCTCTCCAGGTCGGTGAGCTCCACCTGGGGCGGCAGGGCCACCGCCAGCCGGCCGGCGAGGTACCGCACCAGGGGCGCGTAGGCCAGTATCAACTCCTCCCGGGCCCGGGGATCCCCCTCTTCCTTGTACCGCCGCCACAGGTCGCTGAGATCCCGTCGCATCTCCGCCCCCTCCCTGCGGTCCCGGTGCCAGGTCCCCTGCCGGGTCAAGTCAGGCTGCGCAAGAAGCGGCGCAGCCGGTCGAAGAAGAGGCCCACCCCCGGGGTGCCCCCCACGCCGCCGACGCCGGCGATCCGGGCCGCCAGGGCCCGGAGGGCCCGGGCCGCCGGGGAGTCCGGCGCGGCCAGGACCAGCGGCACCTGCCGGCGCACTGCCCGGCCCACCTGGGGGTCAAAGGGGATGTACCCGGCCATCTCCACGTGGGCGCCGAGGAACCGGAGGACCGCGGCGGAAAAGCGCTCGCCGGTCTCCTCGGCCTCCTGCCGGCTCTGGGCCTGGTTGACCACCAGGGAGATCCGGGCTCCGGGCCGCCGGCGCAGGATCCCCTTGGTGACCGCGTAGGCGTCGGTCAGCGCCGTGGGCTCGGGGGTGGTGACCAGCAGCACCTCGTCCGCAGCCACCGCGAAGGTGAGCACCCCCCGGCCCACCCCGGCGCCGGTGTCGATGAGCAGGAAGTCGTAGGCGCCCTGCAGGGCCTGAAGCTGGTCGAGGAACCGGTGGAGTTCCGGGTCGCTCAGGTCCGCGAGTTCCGCGACCCCGGAGCCGCCGGCGATCAGGTCCACTCCCTCCGGAGCGGTGTAGATCAGCTCCGAAAGGGTCCGCTCCCCCCGGAGGAGGTGCCCCAGGTGCCACCGGGGGGCGGTGCCCAGGAGGACGTCGACGTTGGCCAGGCCCAGGTCCGCGTCGAAGATCAGCACCCGGTGGCCCAGCTGCCGCAGGGCGTAGGCGAGGTTGACGCAGAGGTTGCTCTTGCCGACGCCCCCCTTGCCGCTGGTGATGGCCAGCACCCGGGTGACCCGCCCCCGGTCCGGGGGCACTGGTCCCTGGGACCCCTCCGCCGGCCCCGGGGACCGCATCCCCCCCACCAGCCGGCGCAGGGATTCGGCCTGATCCCTCATGACCGATCCCCCAGGAGGATCCGGCTCAGCCGCTCAGGGCTGGCCACCTCGATGTCATCGGGGACGTTCTGGCCGGTGGTGATGTAAGAGAGGGGCCGGCCGGCATGGACCAGGGTGTTGAGGAGGACCCCCGGGGCCGTGGCCTCGTCCAGCTTGGTGAAGAGCAGCTTGTGGAAGCCGATGGGCCGGTAGCTGTCCACCACCGCCCGGGCATCCCGGGTGGAGGCGGTGAGGCTCAGGACCAGGTACCGCTCATCGGGCCGGAGGGCGTCGAGGTAGGCAGCCAGCTCCTCCATCTGTTCCCGGTTCCGGTGGCTGCGGCCGGCGGTGTCCACCAGGATCAGGTCCGCATCCCGATGCCGGTCCAGGGCCCGCGGCACCTCCTCCGGCCGCTCCACCACCTCCAGCGGGAGGCCGATGATCTCGCAGTAGATCCGGAGCTGCTCCACTGCGGCGATCCGGTAGGTGTCCGCGGTGATGAGCGCCACCTTCAGCCCCCGGCGCAGGGCCCAGAAGGCGGCGAGCTTCGCCAGGGTGGTGGTC
>QGUP01000580.1 GCA_003242505.1 Bacillota bacterium | reverse complement strand
CCCCGTCCAGGGTCTCCGTGCCGCCGACGGTGACCGTGGCCCTCTGGAGGACTTGCGCCTCCAGTTCCGTCACATCCGCCAGGTCCAGCATGGGGTAGGCCGCAACGTCCGGAATCTCACCGTGGGTGTAGGGCCCCAGGAGTTCCCACTCGCCTGTCTCCGGGTGCTGGCCGTAGAGGAGGCCGCCCCGGGCCGCCGCCTGGGCCTGGATGACCTCGCCGCCGGCGACCTCCGGGATATGGATGGCCATGGTCATGAGCATGTCGCCCTGGTAGGAGTGGATCTGCATCTCGGCGGGCACCGCCAAGGTCATGTTCACGCCGCCGGCCGACGCGGCGACCTCCACGGCCATCTCGCCCGCCACCTTCTGATCCCGCACCTCGTGCCCCGCGGCCAGGACCTTGTCGAGGATCGCCTTCGCCTCCGGGTCGATGCCCGGGGCAGGGCCGCCCGAACGGCGGGTGACGAGAACCGTGCGCTGGGTCCCGTCCCAGACCACCGTCGCCCCGAGCCGCTCCGCCACAAAGCGGAGGGGAACGAAGGTGCGGCTGTTCCGGATGAGGGCCGGCACGTCGAGGGTCGTCTCGTGGCCGTTCACCAGCACCCGGGTGGAGTCGATCTGGAGCACCAGGACGTTCTCCCCCCGGGCCAGGGTGACCCGCCGAGTCCCGCCATCCCAGTCGACGGCAAAGCCCAGGGCCTCGGCCAGGGCCCGTACCGGCACCATCGTCCGGTCCCGGTGGATGAAGGGGGCTGCGTCGGTCTGCAGTTCAACACCGTCTACCCGGACCCGGATGCCGCCGCCGGCCAGGGCCGGCGCGGCCGGCAGCACCATCAAGACCAGGGCGAGGAGGGATACCCACCATCGTCGCAACGTCAGTCCTCCCGGTCTTGCCCCGGAGCGCGGCGCTCTGAGGAAAGTGATGCCGACGTATTCGACAGAAAGCGACAACTTCCTTCCGTTCTGCACCGGTAATGTCGAAATCAGTAAGACCGCGTGTCGCAGGCGGTTGGCGCCGGGGTAGCGGGCGATGCTGCAGCGGGCGGCCCAACTGCCGGTTCATCGCAGAAGCCGTCGGGCAAACCATCGTCAAGAGCATCCGACCAAGAGAATCCGGCAAACAAGGGAGGCGCTGCCACCGTGAAGATCGCGATCATCTACGACTCCAAGAGCGGCACGACGGAGAAGATGGCCCAGGCCGTGGCCGAAGGCGTCCGGGAGGCCGGGGCCGAGCCTGTCCTCAAGCGGGCCACTGAAGCCACCCCGGCGGACCTCGAGGCCGCGGACGGCATCATCCTTGGGAGCCCTGGTCAGTTTGGCCTGCCCAGCTTCCCGCTGAAGGAGTTCCTCGACCAGACCGGCCGGCTCTGGATGGAAGGCAAGCTGGTGGGCAAGGCCGGCGGGGTCTTTGTCACCAACTACACCCTGCACGGGGGCAAGGAGCAGACGATGCTCGGGCTGATCACCTTCATGCTGCACCACGGCATGGTGGTGGTCGGACTGCCGGCCTCGGCGCCGGGCAATGCGGTCCGGGGCTCCTACTACGGCGCCAGCGCCAGCCAGGCCACCGGCGGTCCCACCGAGGAGGACCTGGCCGCCGCCCGGGCCCGGGGCCGGCGGGTGGGCGGGGGTGCCGCGGCCCCCCCCCCGGGTGCCGCCCCGGGGG
>QGUP01000139.1 GCA_003242505.1 Bacillota bacterium | reverse complement strand
CGCGATGGCTGTTCCCGACACGTGCCGGACAGACCTGGTTTTCCCGACAGCCACCCATGCCCGCGAACCTTCTTGTAGAGCCTGGTGGGCGGTAGTGGACTCGAACCACTGGCCCCCTGCTTGTAAGTTATGTGCCAAACGTCTTCTGGCATCCCTGCGCGTCTCAAAACCGGCTCTGGAGGCCGGATGCGGTCTTTGGGAGTCCCTGGCAGTTCCTGAATATCTCGCTCGGGTTCCTGACACGGTTCCTGACATAACGTCTTGACGCCTGGGTGTGTCCACGGACAGGGATTTCAACCATGAAGCATGAAGTGGACAGGCCGAGGTGATTGCCGTGAACCAGGATGGGAAGGAGAGTCCGCATAGATAGGTTGCTCGCGGAGGCGGGCCAGCCGTACATTGACCGTGAGGTGACCCCTCGCCATGTCCCGGATAGTCGACAAACCCATTCCGCCGCCGAAGCTAGACGAACAGGGCCGCCCGGTGTCCTTCACCTGGAACGGCCAGGTGTACCGGGTCGTCGAAATCCTGGACGAGTGGGACGAGTGGGTGTGGTGGGACGGGAGCTACCAGCGGACGTACTACCGGGTCCTCACGGAGGACCTGGGGACGTGGGACCTCTGGCGTGACCGGGACGGGTGGTGGCTGCACCGTATCTGGGACTGACAGAAAAAGCCCCCGGGTCGCTCGCCCCGGGGGCCGCTCTATTCGGCCTTCTCGGCCTTCTTAGCTTGTTTCCTCCGGGCCTTGTACTGGCGGGCCCGCTCCCGATAGTTCAGCCGGTAGTACCGCTGGCGCTCCTCCTCCCGGTGCCTGGAGCAGTACACGTGACCAGGCTCCGCCGGCTCCCGACAGCGCCAGTGGCCACAGAGCCCCAGCGCCCGATTCTGCCAGTACCAGCGCCGCATCTGGCGAGCCCGGACCACCAGGATGCGCTCCCAGCATGGCCGGCAGGCTCCCGCCACCTCGGCCGGGCGTCGCCAGCAGCGGTAGCACAGTCCCTGCTCCCGGGCCTGCCGATACCGGCGTCGTTGCCAGGCCCGCACCATTTCGCGGTGCCGTTCGCAGTAGATGCTCCCCTCTGCCCTGGGAGCGCGGCACATCCAGCACCTGCCCTGCCGCCGCTGGCGAACTCGTTTCGCCAGTGCCCAGCGCCGCATCGGGTTGTCGGCCCTTTCAAGGCCCTCCGCCGCAAACGCCGCCTCCTGCAGGTCGGCTGCCTTGGGCACCTCCGGGAAATCCCCGGGCTGCCAACGCCCGGGATAGAGGGAGGTCAGCAGCAGATACGGGGAGCCGCGGTATACGTGTTCGAGGAGCCCAGCAATACGGTGCCGCTTGAACCAGTCTTTGCGACAGACCATAGGTGCATCGTCCAGCGAGTACCCCTCCCGGCGCAGCACCTCCTCCAGGACGGCCCGGGCGTTGGCCGGGTCCCGCCAGAATCCGTTCGGCATCCGGCGAATCTGGCCTGCCATGAACATGTCGTACACCACAACCGGGTCCGATGGTAGCGACTCACGCGGCATCAACCATCACCGGCGCGCTGTTTCGACCTCGACAGCGCCGGGTCCTGCTTGCCGCGCTGCCATGCGCATGGCAATATAGGTGTAGAGGTGATCATCCGTGCCAGACATCCTGACCACGCCACCAGACGGCTACGTCCCCCTCGCCCAGTGGGCTCGGGAGCGTGGTTACCGGCAGGACACCGCTGCCCGGGCCGCCAAGCGCGGCGATGTGCCGGGGGCAGTGCTGGTGCACGTGCCAGGCACACCCATGCCGACGTATTGGGTCCCGCCGGACTGCCAGTGGGCCCCCGCGCCACGTGGCAAACCGCCAGCAAAAAAATAACGGGGACCCCCTTGACAAAAATGCCATGCGCATGGCATTATGGAGGTGCAAGAGGAACACTGGCAAAGGAGGACGGTACCGATGGCAATCCGCTGGCAGGACCTCGTCGACCGGCTGGTTGACACCGATGGTGTCCGGCTCACGGAGGAACAGGCCATCAAGGCCCTGCGGGAGTTCAAGGAGACGGGAAGCATCTTCGGCGTATTCTTCGAGCGCATGAACCTGCCCCACGAGGACCCGGAGGACGCCTCCACCTGGGGGCCGGAGTCCCCCGCCGACGTGGACTGGACCGGATTTCCCGCCTGACGAGGCCGGAGCCGCCGGTCCCTCCGGCCGAAACCGGGGCACCACCAGCCCCGGTCGCGGGATGGACCGCCAACTACCGAAGGGGGATGACACCGATGACGATGGCTGATGAGCTGGCCATCGCCCTCAACGCCTACGAGGGCGACAACCCGTGGGAGGACGTAATCCGGGCCGGCGGCGACTGGCGGCTGGACGAGGCCGCCACCGAGGCCGCCGATCCGCAGGGGAGCTCCGACCTGGCCATCCTCACCGACGGCAGCGCCGTGGTCTACGACGAGACCCGGCGGGAGTGGGTGACCCGGTCTCCGGAGTGGGTCCGGGAGCACATCCTGGAGCCGGCGCTGCGCCGGTACCTGTCCGGCGAGGACCTGTACGCCGTCCCGGAGCAGGTATCCACCGTCTGGGAGACGTTCATCCGCGCGAAGTTCCCGGCCCTCGCGCAGGCCCTGGATAACGCACGGTGGCAGCCGCTCAATGGGCCGGGGGTCTGGGACCCCAACACTATGAGCCTGACCGAGGCCGTCCTGGACTACCTGGCCAACGCCAACGGCGACGAGCAGGCCGCCGTAGCCGCCGTCAAGCGGGATTACGAGGAGTCGGTGCGGGAGTCCCGGTAGGGCCCCCGCCCCTCACCACGGCCAAAGTAAAAAAGCCCCTGGGGCACGCATCCCCAGGGGCTCACTTGTTGGCCTCCTCCCCGGCCTCGGCCTCCATCGGCAGACCCCACTCACCGGACAGCAGGAGCATCAGAATCAGCCCGTAGTTGGCTATATCTACGGCCGTGTCGTACAGGCTCTCGTTCTCCGGGGGCCGGCCCGAGGTCAGGAGATTCCAGGCCCTCTCTACCTTGTCGGTGAGCCTCACCACGACCCCAAGCGGGCCCCGGAGCGAGATATTCGTCGGGCCGTAGTCGCGCTGTTTCCTGATCATCACCTGCCTGCACTCGGCGAGCTTCCTGTCCAGGGCTTGCTCGAACGTCCTGGGCGCATCGTCCTTCACGCTACCCGCCCCTTTCCGCCGTACTGTTCCCGGAGGGAAATGAACGTGGCCAGGACCTTGGGGTGGGCGAAGTCCCGGAAGGCCCAGACCAGGTGCTCGTCCGGCCACAGGATGATGAGTGGCATCCTGGGGTCACCGGCTTTCGCCCCGGCCCGCTGGGCGGCATGGTCGTCCCGCATCTTGTACGTGCCTGACCGCAGGTCGAGATAGTCGCCGGCGGGCGTGGTCCCCTCCTGCCGGTAGTTGTTGTGAAGGTGGGCCAACACGACGACATCAGCTCCGCCGTAGTCGGCCCGGACCCGGCGCTGGTTGTTGCCCGGGTTGATCGCGGACCGTCCGGGGTAGTCGTGCCAGACGATGACCTTGTACCGCTGCTCGCCGACGTGGATCCAGAGGATGCCGCCGTACCCGAGATACGGCCGGCCGGCTGCCTCGGCGGCCTCCCGGACATAGTCCACTCCCGCCATCTGCCATAGCCAGCGGTCATGGTTCCCGGCCAGATAGGCCAGAGCCTTACCGTCAACCATGAGCCGCTGGACGGCCCTGCGCTGCATGTCTAGTGGCATCACATGCTGCTGGACGCCGATGCCGGCCTTGCGGCCGAGGAACAGGTCGGCGTAGTCCCCCATCCCGACCCAGTATAGGCCGGGCGTTTCCCGGATGAGCCGCAGATGCTCCCGGAGGAGGGCGTGGTCGGTCCACCGGTTGCCCACGTGCCAGTCGCCGGTGAAGACCACGCCAACGGGTCCGCCGTCAGCAGGCAGTTCCACCGTGGCCTCGTCCTGCTCCGTATCCAACTCATGCTCCGCGGCCTGGGCTTCTATCAGGGCGTCCAGGTAGTTGTCGATCAACTCCTCGGGAGCGGTCACCCGTTTGAGGTTTAGCACAACCGGCAGGAGGTTATCGCTCTGGTCGAGCGCAGGGGAGGCAACCGTCGCCGGTGCCTCCCCCTCCTCGGCAGCCATCTCCTGCCGCTGTGTGCGAGCGCGCCAGCGAGCGACTCGCTTGCGGAGCACCCGACCCTCGATGCCGAGCTCCTCCCCGATTTCGCGCCACGTCCGACCGGAGCGGTGCATCTCCCATGCTCGGCGGAGGATTTCCTCCTGCATGGAGTCACCCCGCCGCTACGCCGCCGGCTCATCGGCCGGCCGCTTGAGCTCTTCGCCCAGGGCCTTCAACTCCAGGACGGCCGCCTCCAGAATCGTCCGCCACTGCTCATCGGACAGGTCCAGACCCCGCTGCGCCGCGATTGCCCGGGCCCGGGCGATGGCCTCCTGCAGTTTGGCACGGCCCCGCATGTCCGCGCCGGTGGTCGCAGCAATCTGCTCCACGGCCCGGACTACGATCCGGGCCACCTCCATGCCGGTCTCGATCTGCTGGGCGGTGTACCGGGCTCGGAGCCACCGGATCAGGGCAGCACCGGCCACCTGGACGATGACCACAGCCACCAGGGTCAGGATCTGGGTCAGCAGGTCGGTGAGGTTGGCAGTCACGGTAGGTTCCTCCCTTCAACGGATAACCCCCGGCCGTCCGCCGGGGGGCACAATTACAGCCGCCCACCCTGGGCGGCCTGGTCAACCTCAGCACTCGAGTGGCAACCACCCGCCGCAGCGCGGGCAAGCCCGATGAACATGTGCGTCCCGGCTCCCCGCCGGCGGCTGGTCCGGCAGTTCCGCCCCGCACCAGGGGCAGGTGTCCTGGGCAGGGGCCTGTGGGCGGGTGTCGTCGGTCAGAGCCACACACCCCCTCTCCTCCGGCGCCGGTGCTGCCACCCCACGAGCCGGGCCTGGGCCCACTGCACCCGGAGGTGCAGGCCGGCGGCAGCCCTGGTCAAGTGCAGGGCCGCCATGGCCAGCGCATCCAGCAGGGCCCAGGCCAAGCGATAGACCACCTCCCGCACCCCGCCTCTCCCCCTCCGACTGGGGGCCGCCAGGGGCGCCGAGCGATAGCTAGATGAGGGAGTGCGATGCCTGCCAGAAGTCGGCGGCGCCCGGGTAATTGCCTACGACCGCCGCCCGGGCCAGCGCAGCGTGACCGCCGGCCCGCCCGGGTCCCAGTCGACGATGAGCCCCATGCCGTCGGCCAGGTCGCGGAGGCGCACCACGGTGGACCCATCGTGCAGCCACCCCTCCGCGAGTCGCCGGCCGCCGGCGTCCAGGACGGCGACCGGCTGGGGCTTGGCGGGCTGCGGCGCCGGAGCCACCGCCGGGAGACCACGGAGCGCCCGGTCCACGGCAGCCACAAAATCTGCCCAGGTCCGGTTCCACCGGGCGAGGTAGGGCAGCGGGTCCTGGTGGTCCGTGCCACCCAGCCACCAAGCTACCTGGGCATGGGCGATGAGCCGCTCGGTCCCCCATCCCCAGGCCCGCAGGACCTGCGCCGCCACCTCGGCGGCGTTTTCCATGGCCCGCTGGGCCTGAACAGGGTCGTTGCTCTCGCAGATCTCCAGGCCCAGGAAACGCTTGTTGGCCTGGGGCCCTGCGTGCCAGGCCACCTCGGCCCGTCCCGGCTGCCACGGGATCAACGTCAGGGCCCGACCCCAGTCGACCACGATGTGCGCGCTGCTCGCCCGGTAGCCGCTGGACCAGTACCGGTAGTGGACCTCCGCGTCAGCCCCCGGGTTGGCCGTGGTGTGGATGACCAAGCCGATGGGGCTGAGGGGCGTCCCTGGCCGGTTGCCCTGCTCGCCCTTGGGCAGCAGGCGCTCCTCGATCTGCACCACCCATCA
>QGUP01000138.1 GCA_003242505.1 Bacillota bacterium | reverse complement strand
TCCCTCTTTTTTTGGCGGCCGCGGCAGATGTGTATAAGAGTCTGGGTTCACCTCGGGCTCCCCGAGTTCCGCCGGAATCGGCAGGAGCTCCCGGGCCCGGGCCACCGCGGCCTCCCGGCTGACGGGCACCTCTCCCAGCCGGGGGCGGCCCGCCTGCGCCGGGACCGGCTCGGTCTCCGCCAGGGCCGGTTCGGTCTCCGCCAGGGCCGGCGCCGGCGAGAGTACCAGCCCCAGGGCCAGGGTTCCGGCCAGGACGGCCCGGCAGGTCCGGGTCCATCGCTGCTTCATCCGGTCCATCCCTCCTTTGACAAACCATTCATGCGCATTTGACGCTTGCGACCGCCGCTGGGTTGCACCCCGGCGGCGCCCCCCAGCGGCCCCGGCAGAGAAAAAGCAAACGAACAAGGCCGGGCCACCCCTGCCCGGCCTGGGAAAGCTTTCGTCCTGTCCCCGAAAGCCCTCGACCGGTCACGGCTGCCGGCCTCGGAAACCTCTCGTCCTGTGACGCCTACCCGACCTCGGAAACCGCCTTCCTCTGCGCCGCCGCCTCAGCCTCCGAACCGCTCGCGGATCCACTGCCGGAGGACGTCCCGGACCGCAGCGAACGCGATCTCCGGCCAGGGGAGCTGCCGCCAGTGGAACCACCGGACCTCCAGGCTCTCGGGGCTCGCCTGCAGCTCCCCGGCGATGGGCTCTGCCTCGTAGTAGAGCACCAGCACCGGGGACCGGGTGCCCGCCCGGGCGTCGAGGAGCCGGCCGACCCGGACCGTCAGCCCCGTCTCCTCCCGGACCTCCCGGATCACTCCTTCTTGTGGACCCTCGAACTTCTCCAGGTAGCCGCCGGGCAGGTCCCACAGGCCCCGGCCCGGCTCGATGGCCCGGCGCTGGAGGACCACCTCCTCGCCCCGGAAGACCACCGCGTTGACCGCGGCGGCCATCCCTTCGTAATGGATGAAGTGGCCCGTCGGGCACCCCGGCCGCTCCCGGCCGTCGCCCGAGTCCCGGACCGGCACCAGCGGCCGGCCGCAGAGCGGGCAGAAGCGATAGGACATGCCATCGGTCATGGCGACTACCCCCTCGCCCGGGCGCCGGTCGCCCCGTCTCCGGCGCCCTCCCGGAAGATGAGGCCCCGGTCGCCGTCGACCCGGATCCGCTCGCCGTCACGGATCACCCGGGTCGCCCCGGCGGCGTTAACCACCGCTGGGATCCCGTACTCCCGGGCGACGATGGCCCCGTGGGACAGGAACCCTCCCACCTCCGTCACCACCGCCGCGGCCCGGAGGAAGAGGGGCGTCCAGGCCGGGTCGGTGGAGGGGGCCACCAGCACCTCCCCGGGGCCGAGCCGGCTCCCTTCGCCGGGGTGGCGGAGGATTCGGGCCCGGCCGGAGGCGACCCCCGCCGCCACCCCCAGTCCCGCCAGGACCGCGCCGGCGGGGAGGGCGCCCGCGCCCTGGCCGGCCCCTGCCGGCTCCCCCTGGAGGAGGGCCACCGACCGGGGCTGGGGCCGGTCGTCGAGGATGACGTCCGGCGGCTCCAGCCGCGCCAGTTCCGCCAGGTGCCGGCGCCGGTGCTCCAGGATCGCCCCGAGCCCCGCCCCGTCCCACTCCCGGGTGAGGAGGGCGACGATCTCGTTGCCGGTGAGAAGGAAGACCTCCCCGGCCTCCCGGAGGAGACCCCGGCGGACCAGCCGCCGGCCGGCGGCCAGGGCCCACCGGCGCATCGGCCACAGGAGGCGCACCAGGGCCTCCTTGGCGCCCTCCCGGAGCCGCATCCCCTGCCGGGCCCTGGCCAGGAGGAACCGGTAGAGGAGGTACCGGTGGGGCCGCCAGAGGAGCCGCCGGGCCACCTCCCGCTCCGCCTGCCGGCGCCGCTCCCGGGCCGGCGCCCGGGGGTCTTCCGGGATCTCCCCGGACCGGAGGTGGCTGGCGACCACCTGGAGGACGTAGCTCGGGTCCTCCACCCACCGGGGGTTCTGGATCTCCATCTCATAGACCGCCCGGAAGCCGAAATCCCGGAGGAACTGCTCCAGCCGCTCCAGGGTCCGGGTGCCCAGGAGCCGTTCCCGCCAGGCCCGGACGTCCAGGGGCTCCTCAAGGAAGTAGTCCCGGGCCTGGGGCTCCCGGGCCGCCACCCGGGCGATGGCCACCAGCCGGTAGCCAGGCTCGGCGCTCACCACCCCGCCGCTGCCGCTGAGGAGGGCGGCGGTGAGGGCCTCCCCCCGGCCGGGAAACTCCCGCTCCAGGAACTCTGCCAGCCGGCCGGACCACTGGCTGTTGACGTTGTGGATCATCGCCTCGGGCAGCAGCTCCCGGCGCCGGACCTCCAGTTCCCACAGCTTACGCACCAGCTCCCGGTCCTCGAGCCGGTCCAGGTCCTGGGCCGCTTCGGCCTCCATCCACTCCCGGACCTCCTGGAAGAGCCGAGGCGCCCGGGCCGCGGCCCGGCGCATCGCCCGGCCGAGGCGCACGAGGCGCCGGAGCCGCTCCCGCCCCTTCCCCGGCGGCTCCGGGGGAAGCGAGATGGTGGGCTGGTGGCCCCCAAGGGCCCGGTTGGTCGCCTCGGGCCGGAGGCCGAAGGCGTCCCACAGGGCCCACTGGATCGCGGAGAGGTTCAGGTACATCCGGCCCTGGTAGAGCCGGGACCAGGTCATCCCCTCGGGCACCGGGTAGCCCCCTGCGGCCAGGAGGTGCCAGGCCATGACCTCGTGGGTGGCCGCGTTCAGCCACCACCCCAGGGGGCTCTGGACCCCGGGGTAGGCGTCCTTGAGGTTGGCGTTGGACCAGATGAGGGGCTGGCCGCTCAGTTCCGGGAAGGTGGGCCAGGGGATCGCGGTCACCGGCCGGGCCTGGGTGAGGACGAACTGGAAGCCGTCCCAGCACCACTCCACGTCCTGTGGGATGTGGCCATCCCCCAGGACGTCCTGGACCCGGAGGACCAGAAGGGCGAGCTTCTCCACCTGGGGCCGCTCCAAGACCGGCGCCACCCGCTCCGCCTCCCCCAGGGGGTCGAGGCGGGTGCCGCCCCCCTCCGCGGGCACCACCCGGTGCCGCTTCCGCCCCCGGGTGACGTCCAGGACCCGGGCGGGGCTGGTGTTGGTCACCGCGACCACGTACTGGTCCACCTCGCCGGTGCCCATCACCACCGACTCCCCCAGGCCGAAGCCCGCGGCGATCACCACCCGGTCCCGGCGGCCGGTGACCGGGTCGGCGCTGAAGGCCACCCCCGAGGCCACCGCGGGGACCAGTTCGCAGACCACCACCGCCAGGGCGGCGTCCTCGTCCCGGACCCCCAGCCGCCGGCGGTAGGCCACGGCCTGGGGGGTCCAGAGGGAGGCGTAGCAGGCCCGGACCTTCTCCAGCACGTCCGGGAGCCCCCGGACGTTGAGGAAACTCCGGTGGATCCCGGCGAAGGAGGTCCGGCTGGAGTCCTCCGCGGCCGCAGAGGACCGGACCGCCAGGGGCGAGCGGTGGATCCCCACCGCCTCCAGGGCCGCGGCCAGTTCCTCCGCCAGTCCCGGGGGAAGCTCACCGCCGCGGATGGCCGCCTGGAGCCTTTCGAGCTCCGCCACCACCTCCGGGTCCGTCGCCTGGGCCGCGGTCACCTGGGCCAGGGCTTCGACCCGGGCCACCAGGCCGTTTCGCTCGAGGAAGGCCTGGTAGGCCCCGGCGGCGATCACCACCCCCGGCGGCACCGGGAAGCCGAAGGCCGCCAGCCGGCCCAGGTTGTACCCCTTCCCTCCGGCCGCCTCGGGGCCGGCGGCTGCGGCCTCCTCGTAGGTGAGAACCCACTGTGCCATCGGCGTACCACCGTCCGGCAAGGGGATTCGGCACCGGCCAGCAGCGGTCCTGTTGGCGGCCAGCCCAGCGGGCCGGGTCCTGTTGGTGGGCGACCCAGCCCGAAGTTCCGGTTGGCAGGCGGTGTCGCCGATCACCCCGGCCGGCGCCACCCCCGGCGCGCGCCGCCCCCGATGCGGGGCGCCCTCGCCGGGCACCGGCCCCCGATGCACGGCGCCCCGGGGTCTCCCCGGGGCGCCAGGTCAGGTGCCAAAGCCCTTTCCCGCCCGGGCCAGGGCGGCCCGGAGTTCGGTGTTCATCTGCTGAGCGGCCGCGGCGATCCGGTCCCGGGCCTCGGCCTCCGTCACCCCGGGGTCTTCGTACGCGTAGATGACGCTCCGGGAGGCGCTGATGAGAGCCCCCTGCCCCCCGGGCAGGAAGGCGCCGACCACGTCCGCCGCGGTCCCCCCCTGGGCGCCGTACCCCGGTACCAGGAAGAAGCTCCGGGGCAGCCACTCCCGGAGGGCTGTGAGGTCCTCAGGATAGGTGGCCCCGACCACCGCACCCAGGCCGCTCAGCCCTCGCTCTCCCACCAGCCGCCGGCCCAGGTGTCCCACCAGCTTGGCCACCTGCTGGGCAACGGTCTCGCCGGAGAGGAGCGGCTGGTCCTGGATCTCCCCGGCGGACGGGTTGGAGGTCTTCACCAGCACGAAGAGCCCGGCGCCCCGGGCCGCGGCCCGGCGGACCAGGGGCAGGAGGGAGTCGCTGCCCAGGTAGGGGTTGACGGTGAGGGCGTCGACCCACCGGTCCGGGTCCGCCCAGGCCGGCCCCGGGTCCGCCGGGCCGAAGAAGGCGTCGGCATAGGCCTCGGCGGTGGAGCCGATGTCCCCCCGCTTGGCGTCGCCGATGACCAAAAGCCCCCGGCTCCGGGCGTACCGGACCACTTCCCAGAAGGCCGCCACCCCCGGGGCGCCGTAGGCCTCGAAGAAGGCGGACTGGAGCTTGACCGCGGCCACCTGGTCCGCGACCGCGTCCACCACCAGCCGGCCAAACCGCTCCAGGGCCGCGCCCGCGCCCCGCTCGGTCTGCCCCCACCGGGCCGCGGCCTCGGCCCGGATGCACTCCGGCAGCCGGCTCAGCACCGGGTCGATGCCGACGCAGACCGGGCTCCGCAGGGCCTCGATCCGGGCCGCGAGCCGGTCGGCGAAAGGTACCGCCTGAGGTGCCGTCTCCGCCATCGTTTTGTCCCCTCACTTCCCCTCGGCCCGGAGCCGCTCCAGCGCCCCGGCAAAGTCCGGGGGCAGGGGCGCCTCAAACTCCAGCCACTGGCCGGTCCGGGGGTGGTAAAAGCCCAACCGGAAGGCGTGGAGGGCCTGAGCCGTGAGGCCCAGGGCCTGCTTCCGGGGGCCGTAGACCGGGTCCCCGGCGACGGGGTGGCCGATGTACGCCAGGTGCACCCGGATCTGGTGGGTCCGGCCGGTCTCCAGCCGGCAGAGGAGCAGGCTGAAGCCCCGGAACCGCTCCAGCACCCGGAAGTGGGTGACCGCCTCCCGGCCGCCCCGGGGAACCACCGCCATCCGCTTCCGGTCCCGGGGGTGCCGGCCGATGGGGGCCTCCACCCGCCCGGCCTCCACCCCCGGGTCGCCGTGGACCAGGGCGAGGTACTCCCGCCGGACCACCCGGTCCCGGATCTGGGCCGCGAGGGCCTGCTGGGCCTGGGGGTGCTTGGCCACCACCAGGAGGCCGGTGGTGTCCTTGTCCAGCCGGTGGACGATCCCCGGCCGCAGGTCCCCGGACTCCGGGTCGCTGTCGTCGGGGTCCTCCTCCGGGCCAAGGTCCGGCTCCCGGCCGGGGGCGGACCCGGGGGCAGCCGCACCGCCCCCCGCCCCCGCGCCGGCCGGCCCCCGGCCGGGGGCCCCGCTGCCGTCCCCGGCGCCTTCCCCGCCGGCTTCGGGGCCGAACCGGAGCCGGCCCAGGACTGCGTGGACCAGGGTCCCGGTCCAGTGGCCCGCGGCCGGGTGGACCACCAGCCCCCGGGGCTTGTTGATCACCAGGACGTCCTCGTCCTCGTAGACCACGTCGAGGGGGATCTCCTCCGGGGTGAGGTCCATGGGCG
>QGUP01000137.1 GCA_003242505.1 Bacillota bacterium | reverse complement strand
CTCCAGGAGACCCCGGAGGAGGTCAGCCGGAGGTTCCAGGCCCTCCACCACCAGTTTGTCGCCAGCGCCCGGGCGGTCCAGATCGGCCACGCCATCGATCCGGCCAACCGGATCGGCTGCATGATTGCCGGGTTCACCGTCTACCCCCGGACCTGCGCGCCGGAAGACGTCCTGCTGGCCCAGCGGCAGATGCGGGAGTTGAACTTCTTCTGCGGCGACGTGATGGTCCGGGGCGAGTACCCCTCCTTCGCCAGGCGGATGCTGGAGGAGCGATGCGCCTCCATCACCTGGGAGCCCGGGGATGCCGAGACCCTGAAGGCCGGCACGGTGGACTTCTACGGCCTCAGCTACTACAGCTCCAGCTGCGTCAGCGCGGATCCGGAGCAGTACAAACATGGCCGTCTGATGAACGTGCTGAGGGGCCTCCCCAACCCTTACCTCAAGACCACCGACTGGGGCTGGACCATCGACCCCCTGGGGCTGCGGTACTACCTGAACGAGGTCTACGGCCGCTACCGGATCCCCATCATGGTGGTGGAGAACGGACTCGGCCAGGACGACGTGGTGGAGCCCGACGGGTCCATCCACGACACCTACCGCATCGCCTACCTGCGGGAGCACATCAAGGCCATGGCCGAGGCCATCAAGGATGGCGTGGAGGTCATGGGCTACACCGTGTGGAGCGCCATCGACCTGGTCTCGGCCAGCACGGGCGAGATGAAGAAGCGGTACGGCCTGGTGTACGTGGACAAGGACAACGAGGGCAAGGGCACCCTGGCTCGGATCCGGAAGGACTCCTTCTTCTGGTACAAGAAGGTGATCGCCACCAACGGGGCGGATCTGGACTGACAACGGGGCGGATCTGGACTGACGGCCCCAACATACCGCTCGCCTCCCGACGGCGTCGGGAGGCGAGCCTTTTTGTGCCCGGCCGAACCCACCCGGGAGCCCGTCCCGGAGAAGGACGGCTCCGGGGCGGCGGCGCTGGGGCCGGCATGTTCACCGCGGACAGATTAGAAGGAATCTTCGCTGGTAGGCGAAATAACAATGTTCATTGAAGCAATGGTCAACCGGGAATATTCCATCCCAAAAGCCGTTCCGGATCGCCAGGGCCGGCGGTCCGCGGCAGGAGGGAGGAAGGGTTGCGGGGAGGGGGGTGAGACCCGGGCCGAGGGCGGAAGACGGCAGCCGGCGGGGATGAGGAGCCAGCAAACCCCTGGGGTGAGGAGCGGGAAAATGGTTGGGGTGTGGAAAGGAGGTTGCAGCGGATGAACAGCCCGGCGTTCTTTGTGCTCCTGGCCCTGGTGGGTTACGCCATCGCCTACTGGGGCTACGGCAAGTGGTTTGACCGCACTGTGTGGAAGCCCGACCCCAAGCGGACCACCCCGGCCCACATGTACACCGACGGGGTGGAGTACTTCCCGGTGAGCAAGTACGTCCTCTGGGGGTACCAGTACAAGAGCATCGCGGCCCTGGGCCCGATTCTCGGCCCCTTCGTCGCCCTGCAGTACGGCTGGGCCCCGGCCCTGGCCTGGATCATCCTCGGGAATTTCTTCATCGGCTGGCTGCAGGACTACGGTGCCATCATGCTTTCGGTCCGGAATCAGGGGCGATCCTTCGGGCCCATCACCTACGAGTTCACCGGGAACACCGGCCGCGCCACCCTCCTCGGGTTCATCCTCTTCTACCTGCTCATCATCTCTGCGACCTTCATCTTCCTCATCGCCCGGTTCTGGAACATCTTCCCCGGCGCCTTTGCCGCGACGATGGGCATCATCCTTACCGGCGTCATCGTGGGGCAACTGATGTACCGGGTGCGGCTGGGGGTGGGGATCACCACCCTGATCGCCTTTGTCCTGATGATCGCCTCCTTCTGGATCGGCACCCTGGAGCCGTTCCAGTGGAAGGTCAGCCTGGGGGAGAACGGCGCCTACAACATCCTCTTCTGGTCGACCCTGCTGGCGGTCTTCCTCTACCTGGCCTCCATCCTGCCCCTGCCCTTCTTCATCCAGCCCATCAACTACGTCTCCTTCTTCCCGGCTTTTGCGGCCGTGATCTTCATCCTGCTGGGCGCCCTCATCACCCCCTTCACCGGGGTGACCCTGGCCCAGCCGGCCTTCAAGGGCTTCATGGGCACCTCGGGCCCCATGTACCCCATCCTCTTCGTCTCCATCGCCTGCGGGGCCATCTCCGGCTGGCATAGCCTGGTCAGCTCCTCCTCCACGGCCAAGCAGCTGGACGTGGAGACCGACGCCCATCCCATCGGCGCCGGCGCGATGCTCTCGGAAGGGCTGCTGGCCCTGGCCTCCCTGGCGGCTTATATGGTCCTGAGCCAGGAGGAGATTCAGGCCCTCGGGTCCAACAACGTCGCCTCCTGGGTCTACGGGGCCACCCTCCTCACCCGGCCCTTCCTGGGGTGGATGGGCGAGAACGGCATGCAGCTCTTCTACGCCACGGTGCTGGTGATCTTCGCCATCACCGTCCAGGCCCTGATCACCCGGTTCTGGCGGCTGGTCTCCGCGGAGGTCTTCGGCGACTCCATCCTCGGCCAGAAGCACGTGGCCACCCTGGTGGGGCTGCTGGTCCCCCTCGTCTTCGCCAACACCGGCACCTGGAGCAACCTCTGGCTCTACTTCGGCGGCTCCAACCAGCTTCTGGCGGGGCTGGCGCTGATGCTCATCACCATCCACCTCGCCCGGGTGAAGGAGCCCAGTCAGTTCACCCTGGTGCCCGCGGTCTTCATGATCGTCACCACCCTGGCGGCTATCGCCTGGCAGGCCTACGACTTCTACCGCACCGTCGTTTCCGGTGGGACCAAGGTGATGGCGCCCTGGGACCAGTACAAGACCTTTGCCCTCACCATGGACATCATCTTCATCGGCGTCGGGGTGGTGCTCTTCGTCCTCGGGCTCCGGATGGCCCTCATGACCTTGCGGGCGTACCGCGCGGCCCGGGCCGGCACCCTGGGCACGGCGCCCACGGCCGCCACCGGCGACGACTGAGGGAGCCGGGGGAGCCACCGCAGTACCGCCGCAGATCGGGACAGAACAGCCGGCGGGGACCGGCAGTGCGGCCGGTCCCCGCCCCGCACGAGGAGTGATCGGCCGTGTTTGGCAAGAAGAAGGGCGAAACCGAGGCCGGCCAGGAGAAGAAGGGCCTGATGACCATCCTCAAGGGCGTCCTCTACGGCATGGCCTCCCACGGGAACGTGACCGCCGCCCTGCGGACCCGGATGCACCTGGAGCACCTGTTCATGTTCATCACCCTGGGGGACATGCTCGGGATCCCGGTGCTGCCCCCGTACTACAGCCTGCGGATCCTGCCCTACGCGGTCCCCAACATCGAGTCCTGGAAGCAGCGGGTCTTCCGGGAGCGGGACTTTACCGACGCGATCTACTAGCCTGACGAGCCCGCCGCCGAGAGTATCCCATCCGAAGGAGTGAAGGCCGTGGCTGTGGCCCTGAAGCCCAAAGGACTCCTGGAGTACTTCGAGCGGCACCCCGAGGTGGAGATCGTCATCTTCGCCGGCAAGGGGGGGCTGGGGAAGACCACCTCCAGCTCCTCCCTGGCCTGGTACATGTCCCAGGTGAAGAAGAAGCGGACCCTCCTCTTCAGCACCGACCCCCAGGCCTCCCTCTCCGACATCTGGGAGCAGGACTTCTACGGCAAGGGGGAGGTGGAGGTTCTCCCCAACCTGTTCGTGGTGGAGATCGACGCCGACCGGCGGGTGGCGGAGTACCAGGCCAGCGTCAAGCAGAAAATCAAGGACATGTACGGCCTGGACCAGGTCCCCCGGGAGATCGAGGAGTACATCGACTCCACCTCCGCGGAGCCGGCGATGTACGAGTCCGCCACCTACGACGCGATGGCGGAGCTCGTGGCGGCGAAGCAGTACGACATCTACATCTTCGACATGCCCCCCTTCGGCCACGGGGTGCGGATGGTGGCCATGGCCGACATCCTCTCCAAGTGGGTGGAGAAAATCACCGAGGCCCGGGCCAAGGTGGCGGAGTACGACGCGATCGCCGCCACCCTGAAGGGGGAGAAGGGGCACGAGGACGCGGTGATGGCCGAACTCATCGACATCCGGAACAAGATCCGGGCCTTCACCGACCTCCTCACCGACCGGCGCCGGACCGCCTTCTTCATGGTTCTGATCCCCGAGAAGATGGCGATCCTGGACACCGAGCGGGCCCTGCAGATGTTCAGCGCCCTGGGGATGGAGATGTCCGGCCTGGTGGTCAACCAGGTCTACCCCGCCGACCTGCTGACGAAGGAGGGCACCTCGGATTACCTCCGGAACCGGGTGCAGATGCAGCAGGAGCACCTGCGGGTGATCGCGGAGAAGTTCGGCGACCGGGTCAGGGCGATGGTGCCCATGTTCACCCGGGAGCCCAAGGGGCGGGAGATGATCGAGCTGGCCGCCCGGCACCTGATGCAGAGCGAACTGATGGTTGAGGTGTAGGACGCTGGCCCGGGTGCCCGGGCGGCGGGACGCGAGCGGCGACAGTGCGTCAAGTCCTGATATAGGAAGAGGTGCGGACCGTGCAGCACATCGGGCAGTTCCTGGCGGGGCGCCCCAATCTGCGGTACATCTTCACCGGCGGCAAGGGCGGGGTGGGGAAGACGGTCTGCGCGGCGGTCCTCGCCCTCCGGTTCGCCGAGGAGGGCAAGCGGACGCTCCTGGCCTCCCTCAACCCCGTTCACTCCCTGACCTCGGTCTTCGGGCAGGACCTCTCCGGCGGTCAGATCCGGCCGGTGGCCGGGGTCCCCAACCTCTACGCCGTCGAGGTGGACGCCTCGGACGTGGTGGCCCGGTACCGGGAGAACATCGCCCAGCGGGTCCGGGAGTTCCTCCGGTACGCGGATATCCCCGTGGACGCGAAGCCCTTCATCGACATCGCCGTCACCAACCCCGCCTTCGAGGAGTCGGCGATGTTCGACAAGATGGTCGACATCATGCTGAAAGAAGGGCAGGAGTTCGACCGGGTCGTCTTCGACACCGCGGCGGTGGCCAACGCGGTGCGGCTCATCGGCCTGTCCAAGATTTACGGCCTGTGGCTCCAGCGGATGATCGAGAGCCGGAAGGAGGCCCTGTCCCTCCGGCAGCAGCTCGCCTTCCGGAAGGAGAAGGTGATGGAAGAGATCAAGAAGGACGCGATGCTCGCAGACCTCATCAGCATGGACCAGCGGTTCAAGGCGGTGAAGAAGCTGCTGGTGGATCCGGAGCAGACGGCCTTCTTCTTCGTCACCCTGCCCCTCACGCTGCCCATCTCCGTGGTCCGGCGGTTCATCTCCATGGTGGAGGCCTACGACATCCCCGTGGGCGGGGTGCTGGTCAACGGCGTCATCCGCCGGGAGGAGGCGGAGCGGGCCGCGGAGGACGAGTACCTGCAGAACAAGTTCCAGGAGCAGGCCGGGTACCTCCGGATGATCCAGGAGGACCTGGGGGCCCTGGTGCGGGCGTACCTGCCCCTGTACAAGACCGAGGTGGTGGGCCTGGAGATGGTGCGGCAGGCGGCGGCGGACCTCTTTGACCCGCACCAGGACTGGGCCCTGGCCCTGGTCTCCTGAGGGGCGGGACAGAGATGGAACTCCACCTCCTGGCCGCCCGGCAGTTCCTCCTGGGCACCTGCAACCTGATGCTCCTTCCCTTGCCCCCGGGCTGGCGGCTGGTGGACGGCCCGGCGCCCCCGGAGGTGGACCGGTGGCTCCGCCGGGACGGGGTGGCCTGGGCCGTCGCCGGCCGGGGGTCTTACCGGGTCCTGGTGGCGGGGGAGGCCGGCCAACCGGGGCAAGCCCTGAGCCTGGAGGTCCGGGTGGAGGGCCGGCCCCGGGAGGGGAAAGGGGGCCAGGGCACCCCCGCTGTCCCTGGGGGCGGCGGCCCCGGGAGCGGTGGCCACGGGAACGGCGG
>QGUP01000136.1 GCA_003242505.1 Bacillota bacterium | reverse complement strand
GAGCGCCTCGGGGCCGGAGAAGGCCCGCTCCGGCCGGAGCCGCGCGATGAACTCCACCTGGAGCCGCTGGCCGTAGAGATCCCCGCAGAAGTCCAGGAGGTGCACCTCCACCCGGACCTCCTCTCCTCCGAAGGTCGGCCGGCGGCCGATGTTGGCCATGCCGCCGTAGACCGGCCCTTCCCCGTCGCCGGGCCACCCGGGCGGGGGCAGGTAGTGCCGGTCCGGAGGCAGGACCCGGACCCGGACCGCGTAGACCCCCTCCCCGGGGAGCTGCCGGCCCTCCGCCAGGGCCAAATTGGCGGTCGGAAAGCCCAGGAGCCGCCCCCGCCGGTCCCCCGGGACCACGGTGCCGCTCAGGCTGTAGGGCCGGCCCAGCAGCTCCCCCGCCCGCTCCACCTCCCCGGCGGCCAGGAGGTACCGGACCAGGGTGGAGGAGACGGTCTCGCCCCCCACCCGGAGGGGCGGGCAGACGGTGACGGGCACCCCGTGGCGCCGGCAGAGCTCCCGGAGGGTCTCCGCCGTCCCCTCGCCGCCCCGGCCGAAGGTGAAGTTGAACCCCACCATCACGTGCCGGGCCCGGAGACCCCGGATCAGCACCTCGTCGACAAACTCCTCCGGCGGGGTGTCGGCCAGTTCCCGGGTGAAGGGCAGGACCAGGTGGACATCCACCCCCAGGGCCGCCAGGGTCTCTGCCCGCTCCGGCACCGTCTGCAACTGCCGGGGCGCCTCCGTCGGCCGGAGGACCGCCATCGCGTGGGGATGAAAGCCCATCACCACCGCCTGGCCCCCGGCCGCCCGGGCGCCGGCCACCAGGTTCCGGATGATCGCCTGGTGGCCCCGGTGGACCCCATCCCAGTGGCCGATGGCCACCCAGTTGCCGCCGGGGGACGGCGGCACCGCAGCCGTTGCGTGGACCAGCAGCATGGGCCTTCCTCCGTCCTTGGGTTACTCCCCGACCAGCACCTTGAGGAGCCGGACCTCCCCCCGGGCCCCGAGGCTGGCCACGGCCAGGAGCTCCTCCTCCGGCCCCAGGACCGCGAAGGGCCGCCCCGGCTCCGGCGGGGTCCAGCCCCGGGGCAGCCGGGGCGGCCGGCCGTGGGCCACCGCCCGGACGGCCCGGGGGTCCCGGAGGACCAGCCGGGGCAGGTGGGCCACCGCCCGGGCCGGCGGGACCAGGTACGGTTCGGCCCCGTGGGCGGCCAGCTCCTCCAGGGTGACCGCGGTCTCCAGGGTGAAGGGGCCGGACCCGGTCCGAACCAGGTGGGAGAGGTGGGCCGGCACCCCCAGGGCCGCGCCCAGGTCCGCGGCCAGGGTCCGGATGTACGTCCCCTTGGAGCAGACCACGTCCAGCCGGGCCACGGGAAACTCCCCAGGCCGGAAGGCCACCAGGCTGAGCCGGTGGATGGTCACCTGCCGGGGCGCCCGCTCCACCTCCTGCCCCGCGCGGGCCAGTTCGTAGAGCCGCCGGCCCCCGACCTTCACCGCGGAGTACATGGGCGGGGTCTGCCAGATCTCGCCCTGGAACCGGGGCAGAACCGCCAGCAGGTCCCCGGCCCGGAGCCCCGGCACCGGCCGGCGCTCGGTCTCGGTCCCGTAGGCATCGAGGGTGTCGGTGGCGATCCCGAAGGTGACCTCCGCCCGGTAGGCCCCCCCCCCCCGCGCGGGGCCCCCCGCGGGCCGGGGGCCCCGCCCGGGGCAGGGGGGCCGCCCCCCGGCGGCCGGGGGGGCGGGGGGGCGGGTGGGGCCCCCCCGCCGCTCCCGGAGGAGCCGGCGCAGGTACGCGACCACGTCGTGGGAGGTCATCCCCGGGGGCTTGAGGACGTTCAGCACGCCGTCCATGGCGAGGGGCTGCCGGGGCTCAGCCCGCTCCCTCCCCTGGCGGCTCCCGGTCCCCGGCCCCGGCCGGCCGGGCCGGTCCCTGCGCCCCGGGCGGATGCGGGCCCGGGGCCCCCGGCGGCGCCAGGTCCGGGCCGCCCCCGAGCCCCTCCGGCGCCAGGCACGCCGCCGCGGCCGCGACCACCGCGGCCTCGGCCTCCGCCAGGGTGCCGGCCAGGGTGCACCCAGCGGCCCGGGGGTGGCCGCCGCCGCCGAACCGCCGGGCCACCTCGCTCACGTCCACCAGTCCCCGGGACCGGAGGTTCACCCGGACCCGGCCGGGCTCCACCTCCCGGAAGAGCATCCCCACCTCGACCCCCTGGACCGACCGGGCGTAGTTGACCAGCCCGTCCACATCCTCCGGCTCCGCCCCCGCCTCCGCCAGCATCGTGAGGGGCACCTGCAGGGTGGCGATCCGCCCGCCCGCGTGGAGCCGCAGGGTGCCCAGGCAGAGGGAGAGGAGCCGCAGCCGGGCCACGGTCTCGTTCTCGAAGATCGCCTCGGTCACCTGGTACGGCCGCACCCCGGCGGCGATGAGCTCCGCCGCGATCCGGTGGGTCTCGGGGGTGGTGGACTCATAGCGGAAGCTTCCGGTGTCGGTCACCAGGGAGGTGTAGAGGCAGGTGGCCATCCCGGGGTCCAGGCTCACCCCCAGGGCCCGGATCAGCCGGTAGGTCATCTCCCCCACCGCGGCCGCCTGATAGTCGATCCAGTTGTAGTCGCCGAAGAGGCTGTTGCTGGCGTGGTGGTCGATGTTCAGGGTGACCCGGCACCGGCCGAGGAGGGGCTCCGCCGCCCCCACCCGGTGCCGGTCCCCGCAGTCCAGGAAGACCCCGAGGTCCCACTCCCCCTGGACCTCGGCCCAGGGGACGAAGAGGCTGTCCCAGCCGGGGAGGAACCGGAAGATCCGGGGCACCGGGTCCACCCCCACGCACCAGGCCTCCTTGCCCAGGTGCCGGAGGGCGTGGCAGAGGGCCAGGCTGGAGCCGATGGTGTCCCCGTCCGGGGAGATGTGCAGGAAGAGCAGCACCCGCCCCGCCTCGGCCAGCAGCGCCGCCGCCTCTTCCAGGCCGATGCGCCGCGGCGGGTTCATCCGCCCTGCCCCCCGGTGGGACCGCCCTCCGGACCGCTGCCCTGCCGGATCTCCTTCAGCAGTTCCGCAATCCGGGCGCCGTGCTCAATCCCCTCGTCCAGCACCCAGCGGATCTCAGGGATGAACCGGAGCCGGAGCCGCTGGCCCAGCTCCCGGCGGATAAAGCCCTGGGCGCTCTCCAGGCCCTTCAGGGTGTTCTCCTTGGCCGCCTGGTCGCCCAGGACGCTGACGTAGATCTTCGCGACCCGCAGGTCGGAGGAGAGTTCCACCTTGACGATGGACGCAAAGCCGATCCGCGGGTCCTTTACCTCTTCCTGGAGCATCTGGGCCACTTCGTCCCGAATCTGCTCGGCCAGACGCTGCTGCCGCAAGGACTGCACCTCCCCGCTGCCGGTCCGCCCCCGGGGCCTGTCCCGCTCCTCACAGGATCTCGACCTCGGCCCGGCAGACCTCGCCCTCGAAGTGGCTTTCCACGAAGGCCACCACCTTGGCGGCCATCTCCCGGGCATGGTGAAGGGCCGGGGAGACCAGGGCCATCCCCACCTCGGCCCGCTGCCAGAGGTCCTGGCTCCCCACCTCCGCCGCGGCCACGCCGAACCGGGAACGGGCCTTTTCCATGATGCTGCTGACCACGCGCCGTTTCTCCTTGAGGCTGGTCGCGTGGGGGATGCTGAGGTCAAAGCGGATCACCGCCACCACCACGGCGCCCACCCCCCGGGATACGGGGAAGGCCGGCCCCGCCGGACCGGCCCCCCTGGCCGGGGTCAGGATGCCCCGGCCTTGACCTCCTGCACGGTGAAGACCTCGATGACGTCCCCTTCCTTGATGTCGTTGAAGCCCTCCAGGCCGATGCCGCACTCCAGGCCGGTGGCAACCTCCCGGACGTCGTCCTTGAACCGCTTGAGGGAGGCGATCTCGCCCTCCCAGACCACGGTGCCGTCCCGGACCAGCCGGGCCTTGGCGCTGCGGAGCACCTTGCCCTCGGTCACCAGGCAACCGGCGACGTTGCCCACCTTGGGCACCTTGAAGACCGCCTGCACCCGGGCCTTGCCCAGGATCACCTCTTCGAACTTGGGCTTCAGCATGCCCTGAATGGCGGCCTTGACGTCGTCGACGGCCTCGTAGATGACCCGGTAGGTCTTGATCTCCACGTTCTGCTGCCGGGCGGCCTGGGCGGCCCGCTCGTCCGGCCGCACGTTGAAGCCGATGATGATCGCCCGGGAGGCGGTGGCGAGCATGACGTCGGACTCGGAGATGGCGCCGACGCCGCCGTGGATGACCCGGACCCGGACCTCCTCGTTGGAGAGCTTCTCCAGGGCGCCCCGGAGGGCCTCCACCGAACCCATCACGTCGGCCTTGATGATGATGTTGAGGTCCTGAACCTCGCCTTCCTTCACCCGGGACATCAGGTCCTCGAGGGTGACCCGGGCCTGGGCCTGCTCCTGCATCCGCCGGGCCAGGGCCCGCTTCTCCGCGATGCTCCGGGCCTGCTTCTCGTCCGGCACCACCCGGAAGACGTCGCCGGCCTCGGGCACCGCGTCGAAGCCCACCACCCGCACCGGGGTCGACGGCCCGGCCTTCTTCACCTTCCGGCCCCGATCGTCGAACATCGCCCGGACCTTGCCCCAGGTGGCGCCGCAGACGAAGGCGTCGCCCACCTTGAGGGTACCGGCCTGGACCAGGACCGTGCCCACGGGGCCCATGCCCCGGTCGAGCTCGGCCTCCAGGATGGTGCCCCGGGCCTCCTTGTCCGGGTTGGCCTTCAGTTCCTGAAGCTCGGCCACCAGGAGGATGTTCTCCAGCAGGAGGTCCAGGTTGGTCTTCTCCTTGGCGGAGACGGGCACGGCGATGACGTCGCCGCCCCACTCCTCCACCACCAGGCCGTGCTCCGTGAGTTCCGCCTTGACCCGGTCCGGGTTGGCCTCGGGCTTGTCGATCTTGTTGATGGCCACGATGATGGGGACGTTCGCGGCCTTGGCGTGGTTGATGGCCTCGACGGTCTGGGGCATGACCCCGTCGTCGGCGGCGACCACCAGCACGGCGATGTCGGTCACCTTGGCGCCCCGGGCCCGCATGGCGGTGAAGGCCTCGTGGCCGGGGGTGTCCAGGAAGGTGATCTTCTTGCCGCCGACGTCGACCTGGTAGGCGCCGATGTGCTGGGTGATGCCGCCGGCCTCCCCCTGGGCCACCCGGGTCTGGCGGATCGCGTCCAGGAGGGTGGTCTTGCCGTGGTCCACGTGGCCCATGACGACAACCACCGGCGGCCGGGGCTTCTTGAGCTCATCGGGCTCGTCGGGATCCTCGATCTGGTCCCAGTCGACCTCCGGCTCGATCTCCTTCACCTTGACGGTGACGCCGAACTCCGCGCCGACGATCTGCGCGGTCTCGACGTCCAGTTCCTGATTGATGGTGACCAGCATGCCGAGGTTCAGGAGCTTCTTGATCACCTCGGCCGCGGTGATGCCCATCTCATGGGCCAGTTCCTTGACGGTGATTGGCCCTTCGATGGTGATCTCTTGCTTAACCGCCCGCCGCTCCACCGTCGCGGCCTTCGACGGCGGCCGCCGGCCAAAGAGCTTCTCCTCCGGCGGCCGATCCCGCCGGTCGAGCTCGTCGTCGATGACCGGCTTCTCCTTGACCACCTTGGTCTGGCCAGGCCGCTTGGACTCCGGCTTCTGCTCCGCGACCTTGGGATCAACCTTGGGGATGGCCAAGGGCCGCGGCCGGCCACCGGGCCGACCGCCCGGCCGGCCGCCGCCCTGGGGCCGGGGACCCCGGTCGCCCCGGGCGGGCGCGCCTGCGGCCGCGGCGGGCCGCTGCCCCTGGCCCCGGTCGCCCCGGGCCGCAGCATCGGCCGGTCGGGCCTCCGCGGCGGGCTTCGGCGGCTCGGGGGCTTTCTCGATCCGCTGGGGCGGCGGCGGCGCCGGGGCCACCGCCCGGGGAACGAAGGTCTTCAGGGG
>QGUP01000135.1 GCA_003242505.1 Bacillota bacterium | reverse complement strand
CCAATCGCTGGCATAGACGCTGCCGGACATCCACAGACCCGCCTCGCTCACCTGGTAGATGGAGTGCCGGACCAGAAGCCACCCGGTGCCGGCGTTGAGCAGGGCGCCAACGCCGATGCCGACCAGGATGAGGCGCATCGGGTCGATCCGGCCCCGCCAGGTGAGGACGTAGATGGTGCCGGCGGCCGCCAGGGCTCCAAGGAACGCCGCGGCCGGCAGCCCGGCGGCAGGCAGCCGGTGCACAATCCAGAAGACCGCGGCCAGGGTGGCGCCGGCGTTCACCCCGACGATGTCCGGCGAGACGAGGGGGTTTCGCAGCAGGCCCTGGAAGATGGTGCCAGACATGGCCAGCATCGCTCCCACCATCGCCGCGGTCAGAATCCGGGGAAGCCGCAGTTCCAGGAGGATGAAAGCCGTCTCCCGGTCGCCCCGGCCGACGAGGGCCCGCACGAGATCGCCCGGCGGGATGGGGAACCTGCCCAGGGTGAGCCCCCACCCGGCCAGGGCCAGCAGAACCCCAAGGGCGAGGGCAGTGCAGGCGGCGGCCAGGAGGTCGACCTGCGCGGACACGGGGCCGACCCGTACCAGCCGGCGACCGCGGCTTGGCCTCATGGCTCCACCCCCCTCCGCCGGCGGGCCAGGGCGATGAGAAACGGCGCGCCCAGCAGGGCGGTGACGATGCCCACCGGCAGTTCCCCGGGGCGGGCCAGCACCCGCCCGAGGATATCGGCGCCGAGGAGGACCAGAGGCCCCGTCACCAGGCAGAGGGGCAGCACCCACCGGTACTCCGGCCCCACGAGGCCCCGCACCATGTGGGGCACCGCCAGCCCCACGAACCCGATGGGGCCAGCCGCGGCGACCGCGGCACCGGTCATCAGCGCCACTAGGCCAACCACCAGGGCCCGGACCCGCCCGGTGTGCATCCCGAGGGATCGGGCCGCCTCCTCCCCCAGGCTGAGGACGGTGAGGTGGCGGCCCAGGAGCAACATCCCCCCGATGCCCGCGAGCAGGAAGGGCGAGACCGCCCGGAAGACCCCCAGGTCCCGGCCGGCCAGGGAGCCCACCAGCCAGAACCGGACCACCTCCAGGGCCTGCTGGTCGAGGAGCAGGAGGGCCGTGGTCCAGGAGCCCAGAAGGGCGGAGACCACCATCCCGGCCAGGGCGAGCTTGACCGGCGTCGCGCCCCCCGGGCCGGCCGATCCGATGGCGTAGACCAGAGCAGCGGCACCGAGGCCGCCCAGGAAGCCAAACCAGATGTGCTGGAGCGGATGGGCGAGGTGACCCAGATGGACGGCGGCGACGATGGCGAAGGCGGCGCCGCTGTTGACCCCCAGGAGGGCGGGCTCCGCCAGGGGGTTCCGGGTAGCGGCCTGCATCCCGGCCCCGGCCAGCGCCAGGGCGGCGCCCACCCCCGCGCCGACGATGGTCCGGGGCAGCCGGAGGGCCCGCACCACCGTCTGCTCGTAGGACTCTGGTGCGTACGCAAAGAGGGCGCCCAGGACATCCCGGCTGCTGACCGCAACGGAGCCCACCCGCAGGCTAAGGAGGGCCGTGAGGGCCAGGGCGCCGGTGGCCAGCAGCAGGAGCCCGGCCCGGGCGACTCCTCCGGAAAGCCGCCGCCCGTGGGTTGTGCCGGAAACATCGGTTGCAAGCGGTGACGTCGGCATGGGTGGCCTCGCTCTCCTCAACCCGCGCCGGGAGACCCGGCGCTCAGGTGGCGACATCGGACGGGGAGATCGGAACCGGATCAACCGGACGGTGAGATCGGGTCCGGACCGACGGGGCTCAGTCGACGACATCCGCCCGGGCCTGGCGGATGGTAGCGGCCAGCTCCTCCATGATGGCGGCAAACCCTTCCCGGCTGAAGGCCGCGGTGGCGTACCACGGGCCCACCTGTCCCGCCTTCACCGCCGGGTGCTGGTTCCAGGTGGGGACCTTCCGGGCCAGCTCCTCCGGCGGTACTACGTAGCTGCGGCGGTCGTAGAGGATGAGGTCCGCCGGGTACTTCAGGGCCTGCTCCCAGCTCAGGGCTTCGTAGAACTGGTCCGTCTGCTCCGGTACCACGATGTCGAGGCCGAGCTGCTGGAAGTACAGGAGGTCCGGGTACCAGGAGGGGACGGCGACCCAGAGGGTCTCCAGGGAGGCGCCGGCGAACATGGCCTTGAGGCCGGGCTTGGCCGCGATGGCCTCCCGGAGGCTGGCGCTGGCCTGCTCAAACCGCTGCCGGGCCGCGGCCACCTGCGGGGCGCTGAGGTCCGCACCCAGGGCCCGTGCCAGTTCCTCGAACCGGTCGATCACCTCGGTTATGGGGCGCCCGGCGACGTGGATGGCGACGGTGGGTGCGATGGCTTCGACCTTTTCCCTGACCTCGTCGGGGATGTACCAGAGGGACGGCGGCTGGTACATGGTGGTGACGATCAGATCCGGCCGCAGGGCGGCCAGCTTCTCCAGGTCCAGCTCGCCCCACTGCTCGCCGAGGGACTCCACGGCGCTGAGGTCCACGTTCCCGATCTCCGGCTCCTTGCTGCCGTCCGGCCGGCGCTGGGGGCCAAAGACGGCCACCGGGCGGATCCCCAGGTCCCAGAGGGCGGCAGCCGCGGTGCTCTGGGCTACGATCCGCACCGGCCGCCGGGGGAGGGTGACGGTGACGCCCCGATCATCGGTGAACCGCCAGGGCTCGGTGTCGGCGCCGGTCGGGGCCGAGGGCGACGGGCCATCAGCTTCGGAAGCCCCAACAGGGGAAGGGCCGGTTCCGGCCGGCGGTGCGGCCCCCGGACCGCACGCGGACAAGGCAACGGCTGTCAGCAACAGGGCCACGGCTTGGAGAAACCGGTGGGCCATCGGAGTCCCGAAAGGACGACGGGTGCGCAAACGTGAGCCCTCCTTCTGGGCAGGGGGCGGGTCCGGCCGTCTCCGCCAGTCCAGGAAGGGAGCGCCGCAGGGGACCGGCGGTGGTCCGCCGGCGGCTACGCCGGCTTGAGCCGGCCCTGGACACCGGCGGCAAGGGTCGGGCAGCCGGAACCCGGCTCCTGGGAAACGATAATGAGACTCATTCTCAATGCTATGGCGGCGAGAGCTTCACCGTCAACACCATTCCTGCTCCTGTCGCCCCCTCGCCTCCGGTAAAGTTACTGCAGGCCGGGTCCCGAACCGGGATGCTGGGCTGAAGGTCCCTGCCCGGCCGGCCCATCCCGCCGGGGTTCCGGAGGCTCTCCCCCCACCCCCGGGCTTTGACAACGGCGCCGTCCGGTGATAAGATTGGGACCAGTAAACAGGCGAACAGCGATGCGTGGGGAGAGTAGCCGGGCGGAAGCGTTCCAGCGAGCCGGCGGCAGGGTGGGAGGGCCGGTACGCGGAAACCCGGTGAATGGTCCCACAAGCTGTCCTCCGAACGCCCCGTCCCCGGGGGCCCTGGCACCGGCGGACAGCCGGGGGTGCAGCGGCCCCGGGACCGCAGCCGGGCGTCTCGCCGGCCTCTGGTGCGGCGTCCCGGGGCAGGGGTCAGTAGGCGGGACCGGCGACTGCCCCGTTACCGGCAGAGGGTATCGGCAGGACCTGCCTGTACCCGCACGAGGGCAGCCCATCGGGGCTGAACGAGGGTGGCACCGCGGAGCGTGGCTCCGTCCCTTCCAAAAGGAGGGACGGAGCTGATTGTTTTGCCGGCAAAACCGTCCCATCGATGCGGTGAAACCGGGAACCGGCAGCAACAAACCTGGAACCGGCGGAAGCGGAAGCGGAACCGGTCTGAAGGAGGCTGGCCCAAGGTGAAGCGGGTTCTTTCCGGCATTCAGCCTAGCGGCGTCCTCACCATCGGCAACTACATCGGCGCGATGCGCCAGTTCGTCGCCCTGCAGCACGAGGCCGACTGCTTCTTCTGCATCGTGGACCTGCATGCCCTGACGGTCCCCCAGGACCCGGAGGCCCTACACCGGCAGACCCTGGACCTGGCCGCGCTCTACCTCGCCGTGGGGCTTGACCCGAAGAAGGTCACCCTCTTCGTCCAGTCCCACGTCCCGGCCCACGCGGAACTGGGCTGGCTCCTCCAGTGCGTGGCCTACTTCGGCGAGATGTCCCGGATGACCCAGTTCAAGGAGAAGTCCGCGGGCAAGGAGAGCGTCACCGTCGGCCTCTTCACCTACCCGGCCCTGATGGCGGCGGACATCCTCCTCTACCAGGCCGACCTGGTCCCCGTGGGCGAGGACCAGAAGCAGCACGTGGAGCTCACCCGGGACCTGGCCCAGCGGTTCAACCACCGGTTCGGCGAGACCTTCCGGGTGCCCGAGCCCCTGATCCCGAAGGTGGGCGCCCGGATCATGAGCCTGGACGATCCCACGAAGAAGATGAGCAAGTCCAACCCCAACCCCAACAGTTATATCTCGCTCCTCGACCCGCCGGAGGTGATCCAGCGGAAGATCCGGCGGGCGGTGACCGACTCGGAGGCGGAGGTCCGCTACGACCCCGAGCGGAAGCTGGCAGTGAGCAACCTGATGGAGATTTACAGCCAGCTGGCCGGCATCTCCCTGGAGGAGGTGGCCGAGCGCTACCGGGGTAAGGGCTACGGCGTCTTCAAGCAGGACCTGGCCGAGGTGGTGGTGAGCGCCCTGGCTCCGATCCAGGAGCGGTACCGGGAACTGCGGGAGTCGCCAGAGCTTCTCCGGATCCTGGACGAAGGGGCCGAGAAGGCCGCGGCGGTGGCCGAAGCCACCCTCCGCACCGTCAAGGAGCGGATGGGGCTGGTACTCCCCGGCCGGTACCGGCGGGGGTAGGGCGCAGGCACAGGTACCGGCGGGACCACGTGGGCGAGTGCCGGCGGGAGCAGCCGCGTGAGCGGGTGCCGCCGGGGGCAAGGCACAGGCACCTGTCCATGAGTGCCGTCAGCGGCAAGCCAGACTACAAGCCGGCGCCCTGGGGCCGCAAGGTCCCAGGGCGCCTTCCTGCACTCGACCCCATCGCCCAGAGCCCAGGGTCCAGCCACCGGTCCACGCCCTGTTACACCCGGGCCACAGCCGGAAGGGCCCCCAGCCCATCCACCAGAGCCGCGGGGCCGTTCACACCCGGGCGGGCAAGTGTGTAACCGATACAACGCACCTGAGGCTCGTAAGGTTCGTTTGGGAGGGTTCCCCGGCCCCTGGGGTCCCATCCGGGCCGGGAAGGCAGTTGACCCCGGCGGCAGTCGGACGGATACTGGAATCAGAAATTGACGGGCTTCGGGGACGGTTCCTACATCAACGAACCGGCGACCTCGGAGACCCCCATACTGGCGGGAGCACCGTGGGGGTGCTGGCGTAGGCCGGCTGAGACGGGCGTATGCCCGAACCCCTCGAACCTGATGTGGGTAATGCCACCGGAGGGAACGGTGCGGCCCCTTCGCCGCAGCCATCGCCGGCTGGGCCGCGGGTTCCCCGCGGCCCCTTTCTTTTGCCTGTGTCCGGCACCGACCCTGCACCGTCTCCCGGGGCGCTCGCCAATCCGCGAAAGGAGTGAATTCCATGACGGACCCCCGGGCACTTCGCCCACCGGCTGCCGTTCCCCGGGCCATGACCATTGCGGGCTCGGACAGCGGCGGCGGGGCTGGGATCCAGGCCGACCTCAAGACCTTCAACGCCCTCCGGGTCTTCGGCACCTCCGCCCTGACCGCCCTCACCGCCCAGAACACCGAGGGGGTGCACGGCGTTCACCTGGTGCCCCCCGAGTTTGTCGCCGCCCAGATCGATGCCGTGCTGGACGACATCGGCACCGATGCCGTCAAGACCGGCATGCTGGCGACGGCGGACATCGTGGCCGCCGTCGCCGAGCGGCTCACCTACTGGCGCGGCCGCCTGAGCCCCTTCCCCGTGGTGGTGGACCCGGTGATGATCGCCAAGAGCGGAGCCCCGCTCCTGGACGAACCGGCCCGGGCCGCCGTCCGGGAGGCGCTGCTGCCCCTGGCC
>QGUP01000579.1 GCA_003242505.1 Bacillota bacterium | reverse complement strand
ACGGCTTACGAATTTTGTTCCGTTCTGTGGGCTCGGAAATTTGTATAAGAGACAACCCCCTGATCAAGGCCTTCAAGGCCGGGCTGGATGTCAGCGTCGACAAGCTGGAGGCCCACTACCTGGCCGGCGGCAACGTGGACCGGGTGGTGGACGCCCTCATCGCCGCCCAGCGGGCGGGGATCGACCTGAGCTTTGAGCGGGCGGCGGCCATCGACCTTGCCGGCCGGAACGTCCTCGAGGCGGTGCAGATGTCCGTCAACCCGAAGGTGATCGAGACCCCGGTGGTGGCCGGCGTGGCCCAGGATGGCATCGAGCTGAAGGCCAAGGCCCGGGTGACGGTGCGGGCCAACATCGAGCGGCTGGTGGGCGGCGCTGGGGAGGAGACCATCATCGCCCGGGTGGGCGAGGGCATCGTCACCACCATCGGCTCCGCGAAGAGCCACAAGGAAGTCCTGGAGAACCCGGACTCCATCAGCCGGACGGTGCTGGCCAAGGGCCTTGACGCCGGGACGGCCTTTGAGATCGTCTCCATCGACATCGCCGACGTGGACGTGGGGGACAACATCGGCGCTCGCCTCCTGGCGGATCAGGCCGAGGCGGAGAAGCGGATCGCCCAGGCCAAGGCCGAGGAGCGCCGGGCGATGGCCGTGGCGGAGGAGCAGGAGATGAAGGCCAGGACCCAGGCGATGCGGGCCAAGGTGGTGGAGGCCGAGGCGGAGATCCCCCGGGCCATCGCCCAGGCCCTGCGGGAGGGCAAGCTCGGGGTGATGGACTGGCTGCAGATCCAGAACCTGCAGGCGGACACCAGCATGCGGCAGGCCATCGCCGGCGGGCCCGAGGCGTCCCCGGGTTCCTCCTCCGGCAGCGGCGAGCGGCGGTGATGGGGTGCCCGGCCCGGGAGATCCGGGCCGGGCGCCGCCGCCCCGCTGCTAACGGACCGAGCGGGGCACGGAAGGGGGGAGCCCGTTGGAAGAGCTTATCGAGCTCTTGGTCCTCATCCTCATTAGCGGTGTCGTTGGCGCCCTCCGCCGCGGGCAGAAGGAGAGACCCGCCCGGGAGAGCGGTGCCCCCAAGCCGCCCCCTGGGAGCCGGCCCGTGGCCTTTCCCATGGACCCCTTCGACCTCTTCGGCGAGGGCGACGAAGAGGAAGTGGAGCCGCTGCCGGCGGACCTGGCGCCGGCGCCGGTGGGCCGGCAGCCAGCACCGGTGGGTCAGCCGCCAGCGCCGGGGCCGGCAGGTGCTCCGGGTCCGGTAGGTCCGGTCCCGGTTGGGGCGTCCGCCGGTACGGTCGGCGAGCCCGCCGGTGGGCAGCCTTCCCCGGGCACCCTGACTTCGCCCCGGGCTTCTGTAGCGGGGCTGGCGGAGTCGTCCGCGGCCGCCGGGCTGGAGCGGCCGGGAGAAGAGGGTCCGGGCCTGGCCGCCCTCGAGGGTTCTGACCTGGCCGCCCTTCGCGGCGCCGGTCCCGGGACGGAGGTGCAGCCCCCGGGGAGCAGCCGGCCGACCCGGGCGGTCCGCCTCCCCCGGCTGGCTGGCAACCGGGAGGAACTGGCCCGGGCGGTGGTGCTGGCGGAGGTCCTGGGCCCGCCCCGGGCCCTGCGGCCTTACTGGTACGGCTACGGCGCCGGCGGAGCCCTGGGGGGTGCCCGGCCCGGGGCTGCCCGGGCCGCCCCGGGCGGGCGG
>QGUP01000578.1 GCA_003242505.1 Bacillota bacterium | reverse complement strand
CAAGGGCCCCTTCGTCTCCCAGCCTAAGATCCATCCCCTCCTCTACCACATGACCGGCTTTGCGGAGGCCATCCGGGCCCAGGGCCTGGAGCCCGGCACCCGCCTGGTGGACCGGGGCAAGCGCCCGGCCCCGCCCGGGGTGGCGGAAGGGCTCCTCGGGGTGCACCCGGCCAGCCTGACCTACGTCCGGGTGCTAGGCCTCGCCAGCGGCGAGCCCGTGGCCCTTTACGACAGCTGGCTGCCTCCGGACATCGGCCCGGAGGTGCTCCGGGAACTGGAGCGCCGCCTCCAGGCCGGAGAGCTTGTGTTCGTCAACCAGATTATCTGCGACCTGTACCAGTGGCCGTACCTGGACGCCCATCAGACCTACAGCGTGAGCACCGCTGGTGCAGAAGCCGTCCGGCTCCTCGGGCTGAGCCGCCACGTCCCGGTCTTCGTGGTCACCACCCTCTTCACGAGCCCTGGGGGGCGGCCGGTGGAGTACCGGCGGGCGGTGTACCGGGGGGACCGGTACCAGTTCCAGATCCGGCGCCGGGTGGTCCTGGGACCCCCAGAGACCTCGCTGGCGCCCGCCGGGCAGCCGGCGGACGGTGCCGGCCCCGGGCGCCGGTGACCAAAGGCTCCACCGGGGGGACTGCCGCCGTGACATCGATAGGCTCCACCGGGGAGACGGCTGCGGCGACAGCGCCGATCATCGGCATCACCGCGTCGTATGGGGACGGGATGGAAGGCGCCCTCAGGACCGGCAGGCCGATGCTCCTTGTAAGTGTGGCTTACGTCCAGGCCGTCGAGCAGGCCGGGGGCCGGGCCCTGGTGCTGCCCCTCTGCCCGGGGGAGAGCGCCCCCGAGGAGGTACTGGAACTCCTCGACGGCCTGCTGGTCACCGGCAACGACGCCCGGCTCCCCCGCCCCCTCCGGGAGCAGCCGTCCCTGCCGGACCTGCGGGAGCAGGCGCCCCGGCGCTACCAGTCCGACGTCGCCTGGATCCAGGGCGCCCTCCGGCGCCGGATGCCCATCCTCAGCGTCTGCCGGGGGATGCAGACCCTGAACGAGGTCCTGGGGGGGACCCTGTGGCCCCGGCTCTACCCACCGGAGGAGATGGGGCGCCACAGCCAGTTGGCCCCGGGCCACCAGCCCTGGCACGAGGTGCAGGTGGACCCGGACAGTCAGCTCGCCCGGGCCCTGGGCAAGGTGCGCCTCTGGACCAACAGCTTCCATGTCCAGGGCATCCGGGAGGTGGGGACAGGCCTCCGGGTCTGCGCCCGGGCCCTGGACGGGGTGGTGGAGGCCATCGAGGGCACCGGGAGCCATTTCCTCATGGGGGTCCAGTTCCACCCGGAGTTGCAACTGGAGACGGAGCCGGCCCTGGCGGGGCTGTTTCAGGCCTTCGTCAGCGCCGCCCGGGCCTACCGGTGGGAACGGCAGGCCCGGGGTACGGGCCAGCGGCCGCGGCGGCCTACTGCCGGCAGCGCGGGCTGCGTCTCCTGACGATAGACCGCGGCCGCGGTCTGTTGAAAGGCCGGGGCCGCGGCGGTCTCCGCCAACCTAACCCAGAGGGCAGGAGGGTGAGAGCGTGGCAAAGGGGATGCGCGCACGTTCGATGGGCAGGGTGCTGGCCGCGGCCGTGGCCGGCCTTCTCCTGGCCGGGGCCGCGGGCTGCAGCCGCTCCCAGCCCCCGGA
>QGUP01000577.1 GCA_003242505.1 Bacillota bacterium | reverse complement strand
CCCCCCTGTCCCCCCCCCGGGGGGGGTCCGCCTCGTCCAAGTCCACGACAAAAATTCTGAACACCGGCCCCCGGGCCTGCCGGGCCCACTGGGGCAAGCTCCGGACCGCCCGCACCCGATTGACCCGGACCATGTGCCAGGCGATCCGGAGGGTGACCGCCGCCCGGTCCAGGGGCGCGCGCCCGTGGCTCCGCCACCACCGGATATGCTCCCGGAGCCGGTCGATGTAGACGTGCTCCAGCCCGTAACACTCCGCCAGCGCCCCTTCCGCCTCCAGGAGCGCCAGGGCCTGGGCCAGCACCCCGCTGGCGATGGGCCGGGCGGCGATCCGGCGGCCGTCGGCGCCGAAGACCACCGCGCCGTTGCACGCCGCAAAGGCCACCGGCGCGCCGATCCCCCGGCTCAGCTGCCGGGCCAGCGCCCGGGCGGACCCCACCGGGCGGCCGGTGACAATGGCAACGGTCACCCCCCGGGCTGCGGCCCGGGCCAGGGCGGCCACGTTGGCGGGGCGGATCTGCCCCCGGTGGTCCAGCAGGGTGCCGTCGAGGTCGAGGGCAACGAGTCGGTACTGCACTGTCTTCTCCTACCCCAGGGCCAGCATGGGAATGGCGATCAGCGCCAGAGCGAAGGCCGCGGCAAAGAGGAGCATGGACAGGCCGTGGGCCCGGTTGTACCGGACCCGCTGCGGATGCTCCCGGGGCAGCCCGTCGATGGGCCCGCCGATGGCCTCCTTGATCTCCCGCATCCTTTCCTGCACCAGCATCCGGTTGGCCATGGACAGGGCGATGGCGGCCAGAACCAGGGCGACGGGCAGGGCCCGGAGGATGAGGGCCGGCCCGGACCGCCCAGCGCCGCCGAACCGGAGAGCCGCCGCGAGGAGGGCCACGGCCCCGGCGGGGCCGCCGAGGCGCTGGACCCGCTCGATGATCTCGCCGGCGATGGCCCCGGCCTGCTCCCGGCTCTCCAGCCGGCGGAAGAGCACCGGCGTGCTGAGGAAGACGCCGAACATCCCGCCCACCCAGAGGGTAAGGGCGACAATCCCCACCCCGGCCAGGATGGTCTCCAAGTCTGCGGCAACCTCCCTGTCAAGGGCTTTGGAAGGGCTCTAGCCTGTCCCCATCATACGCCACCGGGGGCCGGGAGACAACCCCGGGAGCCCTGGCCAATCGCCCTTCCGCCGCGGCCACCCCGTACCCCAGGTGCAGGGCATCCCGGGCGGCCTTCTCCAGGGCCGGCCGCAGCCGGGGTGCGAGGGGATGGCCCGCCTCCTGCAGCCGGGAAGGGGCCGTCGCCGCCCGATCCCAGAACCAGGCCGCCAGCTCCGGCGGGACCTCCGCCCGTCCCCACTCCGCCCGCCGGTAGGCCCGGGGGGCGACCCGGCGGCGGAACTCCGCGAGATCCCGGACCCGGGGGCCCGGAGCCGGCACCGCCCCCTGGAGCTCCGCCAGGACGGCGCAGGCGAGATAGCCCTCCCAGGCAAAGGCGAAGAGGAGGTCCGCCAGGGCCCGCTCCAGGGCCTGGGGGTCCAGGACCTCCGGCTCCCGGAGGGCCACCGCCTGCCGCACCAGCTCCCGGGCCGCGGAACCCGCGTGCTCGAGGAACAGGCCCCCCGCCCCGGGGGCCGCCTCCTCCACCAGCCGCCGCCGCTCCCGCACCCCCAGGGGCGAGAGGAGGTAGCCCAT
>QGUP01000576.1 GCA_003242505.1 Bacillota bacterium | reverse complement strand
GGGGGTGCGGCGGATCGTCTGCGGCATCGGCGGCAGCGCCACCAACGACGGCGGGGCCGGGATGGTCCAGGCCCTGGGCGGGCGGCTTCTCAAGGTCGACGGCACCGAGATCGGCTTTGGCGGCGCGGCTCTGCTGGAGCTGAACCGGATCGACCTCTCGGGCCTCGACCCGCGCCTTCAGGAGGTGGAGATCCTGGTGGCCTGCGACGTCGACAACCCCCTCTGCGGCCCCCGGGGGGCCTCGGCGGTCTACGGCCCCCAGAAGGGGGCGACGCCGGAGATGGTCGAGCTTCTGGACCGGGCCCTCGGCCACCTGGCCGACGTGATGGCCCGGGACCTGGGCCGGGACGTCCGGGACGTTCCCGGCGCCGGCGCCGCCGGGGGGCTGGGGGCCGGGTTCATGGGATTTCTGGGGGCGCGGCTCCGCCCGGGAGTGGAGGTGGTAATGGAGGCGGTCCGGCTGGATGCCCTGGTGGAGGGGGCGGCGCTGGTCATCACCGGCGAGGGGAAGACCGACGGCCAGACCCTGGCGGGGAAGGTTCCCCTGGGGGTGGCCCGGGTCGCCGCCCGCAAGGGGGTGCCGGTGATCGTCGTCTCCGGCGCGGTGACCCCGGACGCCGACCGGCTGCTGGATCACCACATTGCGGCGCTCCTCAGCATCTGCGAGGGGCCCATCGCTCTGGAGGAGGCCATGGCCCGGGCCGCCGAGCTCCTCGAGCGGGCCACCGCCCGGGCGATGCGATTAATAAAGGTAGGGATCGACCTGAGAAGGGGGTAGGGTAGATGGTCTCCGGACCGATCCTGCTGGTGATTCTGGTCGCGGCCATCGCCTTCATCGTCTGGAGCACCGCGCGGCTGAAGCTCCATCCCTTCCTCGCGCTGCTTCTGACAGCTTACGGCGTGGGCCTCGCCGCCCGGCTCCCCGCGGCGGACGTGGTCAAGGCGATTGCCGAGGGCTTTGGCGGCCTCATGACCTCCATCGGCCTGGTGATCGTGGCGGGTACCATCATCGGCGTCTTCCTCGAGCGGTCCGGTGCCGCAGTGGTCATGGCCGACACCATCCTCCGGTGGGTGGGGGAGAAGCGGCCGGCCCTGGCGATGAACATCATCGGGTACATCGTCTCGATTCCGGTCTTTTGCGACTCGGGCTTCGTCATTCTGTCATCCCTCAACAAGGCCCTCGCCCGGCGCTCCGGCGTCTCCCTGGTGGCCCTGGCGGTGGCCCTGTCCACCGGCCTCTACGCCACCCACGTAATGGTGCCGCCCACCCCGGGTCCCCTGGCGGCCGCGGGCAACCTGGGGGTGACAAACCTTGGACTGGTGATCCTCGTTGGCTTCATCGCCTCCATCCCGGCCGCGGTGGCCGGGTACCTGTGGGCGATGCGCTTTGCCCGGGCGGCGACCGCCCGAGCGGGCGGCGCAGCGGCTGCCGGGGTAGCGGAGGCCGGAGCCGGGGCCGGAGGGTCGGCTGCCGCAGGCGGGGCGGCGACCGGTGGGGCCGGGGCAGCGGCTGCAGGGGCCGGAGCAGCGACCGCCGGAGCCGGGGCGCAGCCGGCGGAGGCCCGGCTCACCGAGGAGCAGGCGCGCGCCACCGACGAGAAGCTCCCCCGCCCCGGGTCCCCCTTTCGGCCCCTGGGGGGCCCGTTCCTCCCACTCGCCCCCTCCTTGTGGCCCAACCTGTC
>QGUP01000134.1 GCA_003242505.1 Bacillota bacterium | reverse complement strand
CTTCCTGGCCGAGCGGATCTGCGGCATCTGCGGCTACACCCACAGCGTGGCCTACGCCCATGCGGTGGAAAGGGCCGCGGGCATCGAGGCCCCGCCCCGGGCCGAGGCCATCCGGACGATCCTCCTCGAGGTGGAGCGGCTCCACAGCCACCTCCTCAACGTCGGGGTGGCCGCGCACCTGGTGGGGTTTGACACCGGCTTCATGCACCTCTTCCGGGTCCGGGAAAAGGCCATGCAGATGGCGGAGATCCTCACCGGCGGCCGGAAGACCTACGGCATGAACCTCATCGGCGGGGTGCGCCGGGACATCCTCAAGGACCAGAAGGAAGCGGTGCTCCGGCTCCTCCGGGAACTGGAGACCGAGGTCACAGAGCTGGTCGAGATCCTGGTCGACACCCCCAACTTCTACGCCCGGACCCGGGGCGTGGGGCGGCTCGACCCCCAGATCGCCCGGGACTACAGCCCCGTGGGCCCCAACCTCCGGGGCTCGGGCTTCGCCCGGGACACCCGGCTGGGCCACCCCTACGGGGCGTACAACCGGGTCCCGTGGCAGGTCATTTCCGAGACCGGGTGCGACGTCCTGGCCCGGACCCTGGTCCGGTGCCGGGAGATCCACGAGTCCATCGGGATCATCCGGGCCTGCCTGGAGGAGATGCCGCCGGGGCCGATCCTGGCCGAAGGGATCTCCTTCAAGCCCTACGCGGTGGGCCTGGGCTGGACCGAGGCGCCCCGGGGGGAGAACGTCCACTGGGTGATGCTCGGGCCCGACCGGAAGGTCTACCGCTGGCGGCCCCGGGCTTCCACCTACAACAACTGGCCGCCGCTGCGGTACATGTTCCGGGGCAACACCGTCGCCGACGCCCCCCTGATCGTGGCCAGCATCGACCCCTGCTACTCCTGCACCGAGCGGGTGACGGTGGTCGACGTCCGGAAGCGGCGGGTCCAGGTGGTCCCGTACAAGGAACTGCAGCGGTACTGCCGGGAGCAGAAGCACTCGCCGCTGCGGGACTAGGTGGCAGGGGGGGTTGATGGCATGTTGAAGCTTTTGCGCAAGGTGGTGCAAACCGGGCAGGTCACCCTGCCGTACCCCTTTGCGCCGGTGGAGGTCGCCCCGGACTTCCGGGGCAAGCCCGTCTACGATTTCAGCCGGTGCCTGGGCTGCAGCGCCTGCGCCCGGGCCTGCCCCCCGCAGGCGATCACCGTGGAGTGGTCCGGCCAGCAGGGGGTCGCGACCTGGAGCATCAACTACGGCCGGTGCATCTTCTGCGGCCGGTGCGAGGAGGTCTGCCCCACCGGGGCGATCCGCCTCTCGGAGGAGTTCGAACTGGCGGCCGCCCGGGCCGAGGACCTGGTGGTCCGGGCCGAACTCCAGATGACCCGGTGCTCCGGCTGCGGCGAGGCCTTTGCCCCCGGCCGGGAACTGGAGTACGTCCAGGCCAGCCTGCAGGCGGTCCGGGGGACCGTCGGCCCCGTTCTGGCGGAGCGGCTGCGGCTCTGCCCCCGGTGCCGGCGGGGGGCGGCGGCCCGGTCCCGGCGGGCGGGCCTGCCCGGAGGAGGTGGCAGCCGATGAGCCAGACGGACGTGCGGACCCCGGAGGACCTGAGGGCCGCGGAGGAGCGGCTGGCCGCAGCCCGGGAGCGGCTGAAGAAGGTGATCCGCCGGTCGGTCTACGTCTACCGGATCGACTGCGGCGGGTGCAACGGCTGCGAGATCGAGATCTACGCCGCCTTCTCCCCCCTCTTTGACCCGGAGCGGCTGGGGATCAAGATCGTCGCCACCCCCCGGCACGCGGACATCCTAGTCTACACCGGCCCCATGACCCGGCCGATGCGGCTGCCGGCCCTCCGGGCCTACCGGGCCGCGCCGGACCCGAAGATCGTCGTCGCCTACGGCGCCTGCGGCTGCAGCGGCGGGATCTTCCACGACAGCTACGGGGTCTGGGGCGGCACCCAGAGCCTCTTCCCGGTGGACGTCTTCATCCCCGGCTGCCCGCCCACCCCGGCGGCCACCGTCTACGGCATGGCCCTGGCCCTGGACCTCCTGCACCAGAAGATCCGGGGCGAGACCCACACCGAAGAGGGCACCCCTGCCCAGGTGGCGCCCCGGTATCCCGAGGTCAGCCCCGCCCTGGCGGTCCGGATCGACCGGGAGGCCCGGCGGCTCTGCGGCTACCGGGAGGGCCGGCGGATCGCCCGGCAGTACCTGGAGTTCGTCCGGGAGGGCGATCCCCTGGCGGTGGACCGGAAGGTGAAGGAACTGGTCAAGGCCGCCAGGGACCCCCGGCTGGCGGAGGTCTACCTCACCCTGCACCAGATCTACATGAACGCCGGGGCGCCGGGTGGGGCGGAAGCGGCGGAAGGAAGGTCCTGAGGTGCCGGAAGGTCGTAAGGCGCTGGAAGGTCACGAGGCGCCGGAAGGTCGCCAGGCGCCGGCCGAGGTCGTCTTCTACGCCCTGAGCAAGAAATTTGTCGACGACGACCAGGGGCGGACCCTCCGGCCGGAGGTCCGGCAGCTGCGGCACTACACCCTGGCCATCGGCCACCACATCGGGGTGGTGGACTGCCTCACCCCGGTGCTGACCATCGGGGAGGAGGCCTACGGCGCCTGGGTGGCCAAGCTGCCCCCGGGCCCGGCCCGGAAGAAGCTGGAGGGGCTCCTCCGGTGGGGAGAGATCGAGATCCGGCGGGACTTCGCCGAACCCCTGGCCGCCGCCCTGGCGGCCGCGGCGCCGGCCTTCACCCCCGTCGAGCAGCAGTGGGCGGAAGCGCTTCAGCGGCTCTGCCGGGCCATGGCGGAGGAGCCAGCCTTCTACCTGGTGGTGAGGCGGCGTGACCCGGCTGGTGATGACCGTCGGCAACGAACTGATGGGCGATGACGCCGCCGGGCCCCTTCTGGCCCGGCGGCTGAGCGAAGCGCCCATCCCCGGATGGACGGTCCTGGACTGCGGTCCGGTGCCCGAAAACCACCTCCACCGGGTCCGGGAGATGGCCCCGGACCTGGTGGTGGTCGTGGACGCCTGCGAGATGGGGCTGCCGCCGGGGAGCGTCCGGCGGATTCCCGAGGGGCGAATCGCCGGTGAGTTCTTCCTCACGACCCACCGGCTGCCCCTCTCCTTTGTCCTCGGCGCCCTCCGGGAACTGGGGGCCGAGGTTCTTCTCGTCGGGATCCAGCCCCGGGCGGTGGCGTTCGGGCTGCCCGTCTCCCCGGAGGTGGAGCGGGCGGTGGCCGAGGTGTACGAAGGGCTCCGGGCCGGCCGGCCGGATTTCCCCTGGCTGGAGGAGGGCTGACCGGTGCACGAGGTCTCCCTGGTGATGGCGGTCCTGGAGACCGCGGCGGCCGCGGCCCGGCGGGCCGGGGCGGCCCGGGTCCGGAAGGTGCGGCTCCGGGTCGGGGAGCTGGCCGGGGTGGACCCGGACGCCCTCCGGTTCGCCTACGACGCCCTGAAGGTGGACCAGCCCCTCTTCGCCGGCTCCGACCTGGAGGTGGAGTGGGTGCCGGTCCGGGTCCAGTGCCCCGGGTGCGGGGCCGAAGGGCCTGCCCTCCCCTGCTCGGTGGCCTGCAGCCGGTGCGGGAGCCTGGGCACCCGGGTGGTGGCCGGCGAGGAACTGGAGATCGCAGACGTGGAGGTCGAGCGCGGTGGAGACCCAGGGCAGGGAAAGGGGGCCAACGGGCAAAAAAACCTCTCCCGGAACGATGAGCTGGCGGCGGGGCTCCGCCGGCGCTGGCAGGAGCAGGGGGTGTTCTGCGTCAACCTGATCTCGTCCCCGGGGTCGGGGAAGACCACCCTCCTGCAGGAGACCCTTCGGCGGCTCCAGGGCCGGGTCCGGGCCGCGGTCCTGGTGGGGGACGTGCAGACGGAGAACGACGCCCGCAGGCTCGAGCCCTACGGCTTTCCGGTGCGGCAGATCGTCACCGGCGGGACGTGCCACCTGGACGCGGCCATGGTGGAGCGGCACCTGGAGGCGGTGGCCGGCCCGGACCTGGAGCTTCTGATCATCGAGAACGTGGGGAACCTGGTCTGCCCCTCCTCCTACGACCTGGGCGAGGACGCCAAGGTGGTGCTCCTGAGCACCGTGGAGGGGGACGACAAGCCCCAGAAGTACCCGGGGATCTTCCGCCGGGCCCAGGCCCTGGTGATCACCAAGGCGGACCTTTTGGGCTGCACCGACTTTGACCCGGACCGGGCCGTGGCCCACGCCCGGGCCCTCAACCCGGAGATCCGGGTCTTCCGCACCTCCTGCAAGACCGGGGAGGGGCTCGACGATTGGTGCGCCTGGCTGGAAGCCGGGGTGCGGGCCAAGCAGGCCCAGGCCCGGGGCCGGGGTAAGTAGGAGGGACGCCGATGTGTCTGGCCATTCCCGGCCAGGTGGTCGAACTGCTGCCGGACCGCCTGGCCGTTGTTGACCTCGGCGGCATCACCCGCCGGGCCTCCCTCGACCTCCTCGAGGGGGTCGCGGTGGGGGACTGGGTGGCGATCCACGCAGGCTTTGCCATTGCGAAGCTGGATCCGGAGGAAGCCCGGGAGACCCTGGCCCTCCTCCGGGAGATGGCCCTGGAGGGCGGCGAGCTGGGCGGGCTGCCGGAGCTTATGCCGGAGGATGAGCCGGAGGACCCGGCGGGCCCGGGCCGCGCCGGTGACGTGGCGGACCCGGGCCGCCCCCGTGACCCGGCGGCCCCAGACCGCCCCTGCGACCCGCCGATTCCAGACCGCGCCGGGAGGTGAGCCGGTGCGCTTTGTGGACGAGTTCCGGCAGCAGCCCCTCGCCCAGGGGCTGGCCCGGGCCCTGGCCCGGGCGGCGGAGCGGCTCCCCCGTCCGATCCAGATCATGGAGGTCTGCGGCGGCCACACCCACGCCATCTTCCGGTTCGGCCTCCACGACCTGCTGCCGCCCCAGGTGCGTCTCATTCACGGGCCGGGATGCCCCGTCTGCGTCACCCCCCGGTCCCGGGTGGAGCAGGCCATCGCCATCGCCCGGCAGCCCGGGGTGATCCTTACCTGCTTCGGGGACATGCTCCGGGTGCCGGGGCGGCGGACCTCCCTCCTCGGCGCCCGGGCGGAGGGGGCCGACGTGCGGATGGTCTACTCGGCCCTCGACGCCCTGGAGATCGCCCGGGCCCACCCGGATCGGCAGGTGGTCTGGTTTGCCATCGGCTTTGAGACCACCATCCCGGGGAACGCCATGGCGGCCCTCCGGGCCCGGGGGATGGGGCTCCGGAACTTCTACCTCCTCACCAGCCAGGTCCTCCTCCCCCCGGCCCTCCGGGCGATCCTGGACGCCCCGGACGTCCGGGTGGACGCGTTCATCGGGCCGGGGCACGTCAGCACCATCATCGGCACCGAGCCCTACCGGTTCGTGGCCGAGGAGTACGGCCGGCCGGTGGTGATCAGCGGCTTTGAGCCCCTGGACCTCCTCCAGTCCATCTTGATGATCGTCCGGCAGCTGGTCGAGGGCCGGGCGGAGGTGGAGGTCCAGTACCGCCGGGCGGTGCCGCCCCGGGGCAACCCCATCGCCCTCCGGGCGATGGCGGAGGTCTTCCGGCCGGTCACCCAGGAGTGGCGGGGGCTGGGGGTGCTGCCGGAAAGCGGCCTGGGTCTCCGGCCGGAGTTCGCTGAGATGGATGCGGACCGGGCCTTCCCCGACATCGCCCCGGGGGAGCTGCCCGACCCCCGGGCCTGCGCCTGCGGCGAGATCCTCCGGGGGGTGCGGACGCCGCCGGAGTGCCCGGTCTTCGGCACCGGCTGCACCCCGGAGCACCCCCTGGGGGCCTGCATGGTCTCCCCGGAGGGGGCCTGCGCCGCCTACTACCGGTACCGGCCCCACCGGGACGGCCGGGAGGGGGCTCCGGCCGCCGCAACACCCGCCTCGGGAGCCGCCGCTGCCACTTTCGCGGCAGGAAGAGCCGCCCCGGGAGGTGAATCCCGGTGAACGGTCCCCGTCTGGGGGCCGTTAC
>QGUP01000133.1 GCA_003242505.1 Bacillota bacterium | reverse complement strand
ACCAGCCCCCGCTGGTGAAGACCGGGAAGAAGCGCAAGGGCGCCCGGGGGCCGGCCGCGGACCTCTACCGGTTTCAGGGGGACTTCACCCTCATCACCAAGTGACCCCCTGCAGAGGGGGCTGCACAGGAGGTGCCGTCCATGGCGAGGACGCTGCTTCTGGTCATCGACAAGCAGCGGGATTTCGAGGACGACCGGGGGGCCCTGACCTCCGGGGCTGCGGCCCAGGCCACCACCCCCTTCGTGGTGGAGCGGATGGAGGCCGCCCTGGCCGCGGGAGCCCTGGTGGCCTGCACCCTGGACACCCATCAGCCCGGCACCCCGGAGTTCCGGGTCTGGGGGGAGGCGGAGTTCCGGGAGTTCGGCCCCCACTGCCTGCGGTACTCCTGGGGCTGGCAACTGGTCGACCCGGTGCAGCAGGTGGTGGACCGGCAGCGGCTGTCGGGCCGGCCCATCTACCTCATTGAGAAGCCGACCTTCAACGCCTTCCTCGGCCGGGTGGTGGACGGCCCGGCGGAGGACCTGGGGCTGGGCCTGGACGGCCTCATCGCCAAGTACGGCATCACCCGGGTGGAACTGGTGGGCCTCGTCACCTCCATCTGCGTCTGCCACACCGCCAAGGCCGCCCGGCAGCGGGGGCTGGAGGTGGCGGTCTACGAGGCCGGGGTGGCCAGCTTCAGCCCGGAGAGCCACCGGCAGGGGCTGGAGGAGATGCGGGCCGCGGGCTGCATCATCCTGTGAACCCGGGACCTGCAGCCAGACCCGGGCCCGGCAGCGGCCCGGGCACCGAGGGACGGAGGAGGCGAAACGGTGTTGGGGGAACCCCGCAACCTGACCCTGCTCATGGACCTGTACCAGCTGAACATGGCCTACGCGCATTTCCGGAACGGCACCCACGAGACGCCGGTGGTCTTTGACCTCTTCTACCGGGCCAACCCCTTTGGCAACGGCTACGCCATCGCCGCCGGGCTGGAGACGGCCATCGAGTACCTCCAGGGCTTCCGGTTCACCCAGGACGACCTCGAGTACCTCCGGAGCCTGGGGCTCTATGACGAGGACTTCCTGGCCTACCTCCGGAATCTCCGGTTCACCGGCGACGTGGACGCGGTGCCGGAAGGGACGGTGGTCTTCCCCAACCTGCCCCTCCTGCGGGTGACCGCCCCGGTGGCCCAGGCCCACCTGGTGGAGACCGCGCTGCTGAACATCATCAACCACCAGACCCTGATCGCGACCAAGGCCGCCCGGGTGGTCCAGGCCGCCCAGGGGGACAAGGTCCTGGAATTCGGTCTGCGCCGGGCCCACGGCCCCGATGCCGGGCTTTACGGGGCCCGGGCGTCCATCATCGCCGGCTGCGAGGCGACCTCCAACCTCCTGGCCGGCAAGCTCTTCCAGATCCCGGTGGTTGGCACCCATGCCCACGCCTGGGTGCAGTTCTTCGAGAGCGAGGTCGAGGCCTTCCGGGCCTGGGCCCGGGCCTTCCCGGCCAGCGTCCTCTTCCTGGTGGACACCTACGACACCCTGCGGAGCGGCCTGCCCAACGCCCTCAAGGTGGCCCGGGAGGTGGAGGCCGCAGGGGGCAAGTTCCTCGGGATCCGCCTGGACAGCGGGGACCTGGCCTACCTGTCCAAGGTGGCCCGGAAGATGCTGGACGAGGCGGGCTACCCCGACGCCCTGATCGTGGCCTCCTCGGACCTGGACGAGTACCTGATCCGGGACCTGAAGGCCCAGGGGGCCCGGGTCAACGTCTGGGGCGTGGGCACCAACCTGATCACCGCCCGGGACCAGCCGGCCCTGGGCGGGGTCTACAAACTGGCCGCCGCCCAGGTGGGCAGCCAGATGGTGCCCAAGATCAAGGTCTCGGACAACCCGACCAAGGTGACCAACCCCGGGGTCAAGAAGGCGGTGCGGATCTACGAGAAGTCCACCGGCATGGCCGCGGGGGACCTGATTATGCTGGCCGACGAGCCCACCCCCACGGGTCCGGCCATCACCCTCTTCGACCCCATCCACCCCTGGCGGCGGAAGACCGTGGAGGGCTTTGAGGCCCGGGAACTGCTGGTGCCCATCTTCCGCGGGGGTGAACTGGTCTACACCCCGCCGCCTCTGGGCGCTATCCGGGAGTACTGCCGTCAGGAACTGGCGACCTTCTGGGACGAGTACAAGCGGCTGGTGAACCCCGAGATCTATCCTGTGGACCTCTCCCCGGCCCTGTGGAAGCTGAAGAACGAGATGGTCCACGCCATCCGGGGCGGGGGGCCGTAAGCATCGGGGACGGCGGCCCGTAAGCATCCGGGGCGGCGGGCCGTGAGCATCGGGGAAGGCGGCCGGTAAGCATCCGGGGCGGTAGCCCGTACGGCGCCGCCCCGGTCCGGCAGGATGGCCGGGCCGGGGCGGCGAATCTCCTGGAATCAAGACAAGCACAGGCGGACCGGGCCGGCGCGGTGGCGCGCGGCCCTTCTGCCATGGCCGGGCGGGCCGCGGGCCTTGCGGGCGCAGCCGGCCGGGCCGTCTGCCCGGCGGGTGTAGCCGGGGGGTGTCCCGCCCTGCAGGCGAAGCCGGCCGGATCCCGCCCGGCGTGAACGCTCAGCCAGGAGGTTGCATCCCTTGGATTTACAGGAAATGCTGGACAGCCTCAACGGCCCCCAGCGGGAGGCGGCCACCTACCTGGGGGGGCCGCTCTTGATCCTGGCCGGGGCCGGCTCGGGGAAGACCCGGGTGCTGGTGGCCCGGATCGCCTACCTCCTCAGCCTGGGGGTCAGCCCCTTCCGGATCCTGGCCATCACCTTCACCAACAAGGCCGCGGACGAGATGCGGGAGCGGGTGGAGCAGCTCGTCGGCCCCCGGGCCCGGGACATCTGGGTCAGCACCTTCCACGCCGCCTGCGTCCGGATCCTCCGCCGGGAGATCGAGAAGCTCGGGTACGCCCGCAACTTCGCGATCCTGGACGCGGACGACCAGCGGACCCTGGTCCGGCAGGTGCTGAAGGAGCTGAACCTCTCGGAAAAGCACTTCCCGCCCGGGGCGGTGGCGGCGGCCATCTCCGGGGCCAAGAACGAACTCCTGGGCCCCGGGGAGTACCTGGCCCGGGCCCGGGACTGGCTGGAGCTCAAATACGCCGAGGTCTACAAGCTCTACCAGGAGCGGCTCCGGCAGTCCAACGCCCTGGACTTTGACGACATCATCCGGCTGACGGTCCAGCTCTTCGACGAGTTCCCCGCGGTCCGGGAGTACTACCAGCGCAAGTTCGAGCACGTGCTGGTGGACGAGTACCAGGACACCAACCACGCCCAGTACGTCCTGGTCCGGCACCTGGCCGGCTACCACCGGAACCTCTGCGTGGTGGGGGACGACGACCAGGGGATCTACTCCTGGCGGGGGGCCACCATCCGGAACATCCTGGAGTTCGAGCAGGACTGGCCCGACGCCCACGTGGTGAAGCTGGAGCAGAACTACCGCTCCACCGGCAACATCCTCGACGCCGCCTACCACGTGGTCCGGAACAACCGGGGCCGGAAGGAGAAGCGGCTCTTCACCACCGCCGGGCCCGGAGAGCCCATCACCCGGTACCAGGCCCGGGACGAGTACGACGAGGCCGCCTACGTGGCCGACCGGATCGAGGAAGGGGTCCGCCGGGGCCGGCGGTACGGGGACTTTGCCATCCTCTACCGGACCCACGCCCAGTCCCGGACCTTCGAGGAGGTCTTTGTCCAGCGGGGCATCCCCTACGGGATTGTCGGCGGCCTGAAGTTCTTCGAGCGGAAGGAGATCAAGGACGTCCTGGCCTACCTCCGGCTGATCGCCAACCCCGCGGACCTCCTCTCCTTCCGCCGGGCGATCCAGGTGCCCCGGCGGGGCATCGGCGAGGCGACCCTGGAGCGGCTGGAGGCCCACGCCCTGGCCACGGGGCTGCCGATCCTGGAGGTGGCCCGGCGGGCCCATGAGGTGCCCGGGCTGGGCAAGGCCCACGCCGCCAAGGTCCAGGCCTTCGCGCAGCTCATCGACGAACTGGTGGCCTACAGCCGGGAGCACACGGTGGCCGAACTGATCGAGGCGGTCTACACCCGGAGCGGCATCCTGGCGGAGATCCAGGCTTCGGAGAACGAACTGGAGGCCCAGAGCCGGATCGAGAACCTGCGAGAGCTGAAGTCCGCGGCGGTGGAGCCGCCGGAGCCCCTGGACCCGGACGTGGAGCTCACCCCCCTGGAGGACTTCCTCGCCCGGGTGGCCCTGGTGGCCGAGGCGGACACCTACGAGGAGGGTCAGGACAAGGTGGTGATGATGACCCTCCACGCCGCCAAGGGGTTGGAGTTCCCGGTGGTCTTCATGGTGGGGATGGAGGAAGGGGTCTTCCCGAGCTACCGGGCCGACGAGGAGGACCGGCTGGAGGAGGAGCGCCGGCTCTGCTACGTGGGCATGACCCGGGCCCGGGAGAAACTCTACCTCACCCACGCCTACGTCCGGACCCTCTACGGCAACACCCGGCACAACGCCCCCTCCCGGTTCCTCGACGAGGTGCCGCCCCACCTGGTGGAGGTGGAAGGGGAGGACTACGACCGCTACAGCGCCTTCCTCGGCGATCCCGACGAGTACGGCTGGGGCGGCTACGGCGGCTACCGGCAGGGCTACGGCGGCGGGTACGGCCGGGGCTCCGGCCGGGGGAACGGCCGCCGGGACAGCGGCTACGGCCGCCGGGAGCGGGCCGGCTCCGGCTGGGACGCCGGGGATGAGGAGGCGTTCTCGCCCCCCATCGGTAGCAGGGGCTGGGCCCAGGCCTACCGCATGGGCGGCTCCCGGTCCCCCGGGGCGCCGGCGGCGGACAGCCCCGCCGGCCCTGGCGGGGCCCCCGGCGGGAGCGGCGCGCCCGACGCCAGGGGGGCCGCCCCGGCGCCGGCCTTCCGGCCCGGGGAGACGGTCTGGCACCCGAAGTTCGGCGAGGGCATCGTCCAGAAGGTGGAGGGGGACGTCGTCACCGTCCACTTCGCCGGCGTCGGCGAGAAGGTTCTGATCGCCAGTTACCTGCAGCGGGTCTAGCCCCTCACCGGAGGAGGTATCCGCGGTGACCACCCTGTCCCGTGACGAAGCGGCCAGGCGGATCGACGAACTGGTGCAGCTCATCGAGTACCACAATTACCGGTACCACGTCCTGGACGACCCGGAGATCAGCGACGCCGAGTTCGACCAGCTGATGCGGGAACTCCAGGCCCTGGAGGCGGCCTACCCGGACCTGCGCCGCCCGGACTCCCCCACCCAGCGGGTGGGCGGCCCGCCCCTGCCGGACTTCCCCAAGGTCCGGCACGACCCGCCGATGCTCTCCCTGGACAACGCCTTCGGCGCCGACGAGCTCCGGGACTTTGACCGCCGGGCCCGGTCCCTGGTGGCCGACCGGATCGGCGACGCCCCCCTGGAGTACGTCTGCGAGCTGAAGATCGACGGCTTCAGCATCTCCCTGCGGTACGAGAACGGGATCTTCGTCCAGGGGGCGACCCGGGGGGACGGCTACGAGGGGGAGGACGTGACGGAGAACCTGAAGACCGTGGGCTCCATCCCCCTCCGGCTCCGGCCGGTGGACGGCCGGGTGCCGTCGGTGCTGGAGGTCCGGGGCGAGGTCTACATGCCGATCAAGGCCTTCGAGGCCCTCAATGAGCGGCAGCAGCTCGAGGGCAAGAAGCTCTTCGCCAACCCCCGGAACGCCGCGGCGGGCTCGGTGCGGGTGAAGGACCCGAAGGTGACCGCCTCCCGGAAGCTGGACAGCTTCATCTACCACCTGGTCCGGGCCGAGGGGCTGCCGCCGGTCCGGACCCACTGGGAGAGCCTGGAACTCCTTGCCGCCCTGGGCTTCAAGGTGAACCCCCACCGCCGGCTCTGCCGGGGGATCGAGGAGGTTCTCGCCTGGACCGAGGAGTGGCAGGCGAAGCGGTGGGAGCTGCCCTACGAGATCGACGGCCTGGTGGGGGAGGTGGAAGACCTT
>QGUP01000575.1 GCA_003242505.1 Bacillota bacterium | reverse complement strand
CCCCGGCCGTCAAGGGTGATGTGGCTGACCAGGTAGACCAGCAGGTCCCGGCCCTGCACCTTCACCCCAACCACGTACAGCCCCAGGCCGTTGGCCAGGGCCAGGGCCGGCACCACCGCCCAGACCCACTCCTGCCGCCGCAGCCGGGCCAGGAGGCCGTGGGCCAGTGGCCCGGCCAGCAGGGCAAAGCCGCCCAGGACCAGGGCCACGGTCTGCCAGCCCGGGTAGGCTGCCGGAGGGACGAACTCGGTCAGCTGCGCCAGAGCCGCTAAGTGGTCCTCCTTCCGTTGCCGCTGGGTAAGCGCGCCCCAGCCAGGCGCGCCCGGGCCCCAGCTCTCCCACTGGGAAAGGACCGGCTTCAGCAGGGCCTGCACCAGGGCCGCCCGGCCCGGCCACTGGGCCAGGGGGGCCAGGGCCAGATCGGCCGCCACCACCGTGACAGACCCCTGCCAGACGCTCCCCCGCCAGACCAGGGGCGCCTCCGGGCTGCCCGCGAGGACCGCCCCGCCCTCAGGCCGGAGCCGGGCCACCGGGGTCGGGGTGGGGGGCAGGGCTTCTCCGGCCCCGGCCCACCGGGCCAGGGGGGTGAGGTCGGCCCCGGTGGTCGCGGCCTCCACCCGGAGGGGCAGGGCTTCCCCCACCAGAGCCGCCAGGTCCTCGGCCAGGGTCGGCCCGCCGGAGAGGATCAGGGCGCCGCCGGCCTGCACCCACTGGGCGATGGCCTGGCGCTGGGCGGCGGTCAGCGCCGCGGCCCGGCCGCCCTGGATGACCAGGGCCTGGAAGGCATCGAGCCGGTCGCCGACATCCGGGATGGTCTCGGGGGTCAGCTCCGCCACCGGCACCGGGACCGGCAGACCCTGCCGGGACAGAGTCAGACCCCGGAAGGCCTGAACCAACCCCGGCTCCCGGGAGAGCACCCCAATCATCGGGACGGCCCAGTCCCGGCGGGACGGGAGCCGGACCGGCTGCCTCGCCAGCAACCGGTCGTCGGCGGTGAGCCGGACCTCCACCTCGCCGTTCAGGGGCACCCAGAGGGTGAGGTCCTTCTCCACCCCCGGCGGCAGCGCCACCTCGGTGCCGTAACTGCCCAGGGGGACCCGGACCGGCTGGCTGCCGGAGGCTCCCGGGTAATCAGCCACGATCCAGACCTCGGCCCGGACCGTGAGGTCCTCGGCGCCGCCCCGGAGCCGGAGCCGGACTGGCGCCCAGGAGCCCAGTTTGACCTCCCCACCCCAGCCGGCCTCTGCAGCCAGGATCTCCGGCTCGCCGGCGGCCAGGGCCGCGGGCGGCCGGAGAGATGCGGCCGCCGACACGACGGTCGTCAGAAGAAGACAGGCCAGGAGTCCTCTCCAGGCCCCTCGCATCGACATTGGCGGCGTTCCCTCCCCCGACGGCGGGATCGCACCCGCTGCTTGCTCGTAAAGTAAGAACGTCCAAACCCGCCGCCGGGTTCTCCGGCGGCGAAAACGTTGTGAACCCACCGGAACCGGCACGGCCGCCGGGCCGGAGCCCTCTCCGGGTGGGCCAACGGAAAGGCACAGAGGTGAGCGGACAGAAGACTACCCGTGTGATCCGTCTGTGATATTGTCACCCTAGAACTCGTCAGTGAAAATGTCACCTATGAAGCAGGAGCGAGTGACCTTGTCACAGACGGAACTTCGCCGAGTGCTGGTGTTGCAGAAGGTCCTGGAC
>QGUP01000132.1 GCA_003242505.1 Bacillota bacterium | reverse complement strand
CACCCCTCCCGGAGGAAGGGAACGGCGTGGGAGTTTTCGGTTCTGAGGGGGTGTATGGGCGTCCGCGACCGCCGGGGCACCGCCGTGACCATGTCGTGGGGGTTGGACTTAGTCTCGTAGCCGACCCGGCCGTACTGTTCCCGGATCAGGCGGCCGGCCTCCCGGGCCGCCCGGACAGCGGCTTCCTCGTATGCTGCTAGCATGCTGGGCTCCATCTCCTTCCTCCGCGGCTCTCGAGACCTAGCTTACACCGCCGGCCGGGATCCCACCAGACCCGGCGGCGAGGGCGGTGCAAGGGAAGGGTTTTTCGGCGCCGATCGGGAAGAAGTTGCATATTCCTTTTGTGTTCAAACCCTCCCGTCACAGGTGATCGGGATGATTCGGATCGGCAATGTGAAGATCATCGACTTTCACGTCCACTTCTACGCGGTGCCCGAGGGGCCCTGGCCGCCCCAGCCGCCCCACCCGGAGCTGGCCGAGTACAGCCGCCGCCGGGACCGGCGGATGGCCCAGGAGTGGGACCACGGCACTCCGGAGCCGCCGGCCCGGACCCTCGCGGAGGAGGACGCCCTGGCGGACCGGTGGGTGGCGGAGATGGAGCGCTACAACCTGGAGCGCATCGTCTTCGTCACCGGCTCCTCCAACGCGAACATGGCCCGGCAACTCCGGCGGCACCCGGGCCGGTTCGAGGCCCTCTGCTTTCTCCGGGACCCGGCCGCGCCGGGGGCCCTGGACGAACTCAGGCAGTGCATCGAGGAGTGGGGCTTCAAGGGGCTAAAGCTCCTGGGTCCCCGGGTGGACACCGACTGGGACGACCCCCGGCTCACGCCCATGTGGGAGTACCTGGCGGAGCGCCGGCTGCCGGTGCTCATCCACTTCGGCCCCCTGGGCAAGGGCGGGGGAGTGGTCTGGCACAAGCACATCAGCCCCCTCAGCATCTACCCCATCGCCCGGCGGTACCCGGAGATTCCCTTCGTCATCCCCCACTTCGGCTGCGGCTACATCCAGGACCTGCTGTGGCTGATGTGGTCCCTGCCCAACATCTACGTGGACACCTCGGGGTCCAACCAGTGGATGCAGTGGATGGTCTTCCCGATGAACCTGGAGATCGCCTTCCGGAAGTTCTACGAGACCGTGGGGCCGGAGCGGATTATCTTCGGGACTGACTCCTCCTGGTTCCCCCGGGGGTTTGCCTACCGGTACCTTCAGGACCAGGTACGGACCTGCCGGCAACTCAACTTCCGGGAGGAGGACCTGGAACTCATCTTCCGGCACAACGCCGCCCGGCTCCTCCGCCTGGGCTGAGGCGCGTTGGGAAAAATCGAGCGGGCGGCGGGATGGCATCCCGCCGCCCAGCCGCAGGGCCGCTGGCAGGTCAGAACCCCTGGCCCTCGTCCTGGCGCTGCTTCCGCCGGCGCTTGGCCTGGCGGGCCTCACCCTCCTGGGCCGCGTCCACCGCCTGATTGCCCAGGGCGCCACCGGTCACCGCACCGGCCAGGGTGCCCAGAGGCCCCAGGAAGGACCCCAGGGCAGCGCCGGCAGCCGCGCCGGCCGCCGTGCCGCCGGCCTCTGCGGCGGCCCCCCGCATCCGCCGATTGCGCTCGCGCTCATCCTGCTTGCGCGCCATTCGGCATACCTTCCTTCGTCGGAAAGGATGGGGACCACCCGATAGTCTGCGCCGGCCCGGCCCGCCCTAGCCCGGGCCCGGACAGGAAGGTTGCACCGGAGGCGGCAAATCGGCCGGGGCCGCCCTTGCCGAGGACCCCGGCCGGACCTGGCGGCCCCTACCGCCGGCCCCAGAGCTGCTCGAGCCGCTCCCGGATCGCCTTCTCGCTCCCGTTCTGGGTCGGCTCGTAGTAGCGGGTGCCCACCAGGTCGTCGGGCAGGTACTGCTGGGCCACCCAGTTGCCGGGGTAGTCGTGGGGGTACTTGTAGCCGACCCCCCGGCCCAGGGCCGCCGCGCCCTGGTAGTGGGCGTCCCGGAGGTGGGGAGGCACCGCCTGCCCCTTTCCCGCGGCCACGTCCGCCAGGGCCTTTTCCAGCCCCCGATAGGCGGCGTTGGACTTGGGGCAGGCCGCCAGGAAGGCGACGGCCTGAGCCAGGGGGATCCGGGCCTCTGGGTAGCCCACCATCTGGGCGGCCTGGGCGGCGGCCACGGCCACCGCGAGGGCCTGGGGGTAGGCGTTGCCGACGTCCTCGGCGGCCATCACCACCAGCCGGCGGCAGATGGTCTCCAGGTCAAAGTTCACCGAGACCAGCCGGGCGAGGTAGAAGAGCGCGGCGTCCGGGTCGCTGCCCCGGACGCTCTTCTGCAGGGCGCTCAGGAGGTCGTAGGCGTCGGACTCGCTGAAGCGGTGGAGTTCCCGGCGCAGGCACTCCTGGAGCCACTCCCGGGTCACCACCCGCCCCTGGGGCCCCGGCGGCGCAGTGGTCACCGCAAGCTCCAGGGCGTTGAGGGCGGCCCGAAGGTCGCCCCCCACCGCCCCCGCGAGCTCGTCGATCAGTTCGTCCGGCACCACCGGGACGTAGGACGCCAGCCCCCGCTCCGGGTCGGCCAGGGCCCGGCGCAGGACCTCGGCCACCGCGGCGGGGGTGAGGGGCCTGAGCTCCAGGATGGTGGCCCGGCTCCGGAGGGCCGGGGGCACCGTGAGATACGGGTTTTCCGTGGTGGTGCCGATGAAGACCACCGTCCCGTCCTCCACCGCGGGCAGGAGCACCTCCACCTGGTTCCGGGCGAAGCGGTGGACCTCGTCCACGTGGAGGAGGATGCTCCCCTGCCACCGGGCCTGGGCGATGGCGTCCCGCAGCTCCTTCACCCCGGCGGAGACGGCGTTGAGGGCGACGAAGGGGCGCCCCACCGCCGCGGCGATGATCCGGACCAGGCTGGTCTTCCCGGTGCCCGGCGGGCCGAAGAGGATGAGGGACCGGACCTGCCCGGTCTCGATCATCCGCCGGAGGAGCCGCCCTTCCCCCACCAGGTGCTCCTGCCCCACCACCTCGTCCAGGGTCCGGGGGCGCATCCGGGAGGCCAGGGGTTCCTGGTGCACGGGCTTCACCTCCTCATCCCATCCCCGGCCTTCCCACAGGAGTTGCCGGGGGAGTCGGGAAACCATTGGAGTATCACCCTTGATCGACCGGGGCGGCCAGGCCGCCCCGGAAGCGGAGGTGTGTGGCAATGCTGGATGAACGGTTCTTCCGGGAGGAGCTTCCCCGGCTGATCCAGGAGTACCAGCAGCAGCACGGCGGCGAGACCTGCGAGACCGAGGTGCTCCTGCAGCACGGCATCAGCTTCCGGCCCGTCGGGCCCATCGAGGTGGGGCCGGCGTACATCCGCTTCGAGTACGAGGTCCGGGGCACCCGGCGGCAGGCGGTGGTGCCCCTGGACGCGATCCTGGCGGTCTCCCTGGGCCCGGAGGAGAAGAAGGCGAAGCCAGGGCTGGTGTGAGCCCTGGCCTGCCCGTTGCCCGGGGGCCGTCCGCCGGGACGGCGCCGGACCATGCCCCGGGCTCGCCCTCGGGCTAACCGTACACCGGGCCGAGGCCGGCCGACGTCGGGCCGGCCTTGAGCGTCTCCTGGAGGATGAGCAGGGCCCGGTCGCAGTCCGCGGCGCTGACGTCCTTGTGGGTCACCCACCGGACCCGCCGGGGGCCGACGGCGTTGCACCGCACCCCCGCCGCCTCCAGGGCCGCCACCAACCGGGGGGCGTCCCACCGGGAGTCGGTGATGTCGAAGAAGACCATGTTGGTCTGGACCGTCTCCAGGTCCACCGCCAGCCCCGGGATCTGGGCGATCCCCTCCGCCAGCCGGCGGGCGTTGGCGTGGTCCTCCGCCAGCCGGTCGACCATGGTGGTGAGGGCGACGATCCCCGCCGCGGCCAGCACCCCCGCCTGGCGCATGCCGCCGCCGAGGAGCTTGCGCATCCGCCGGGCTTCCTCGATGAAGTCCCGGCGGCCGGCGAGGATGGACCCCACCGGGGCCCCGAGGCCCTTGGAGAGGCAGACCATGACCGAGTCGAAGGGGGCGGCCAGCTCCCGGGCGGTCCGGCCCTGGGCCACCGCGGCGTTGAAGAGCCGGGCGCCGTCCAGGTGGACCGGGATCCCGTGCTGGTGGGCGATGGCGCAGACCGCCTCCACCTGGTCCTGGGGGAGCACCGTCCCCCCGGCCCGGTTGTGGGTGTTCTCCAGGCAGATGAGCCCCGTCCGGGGGAAGTGGACGTTCTTCGGCCGGATGGCCGCCGCGACGGCCTCCGGCGCGGGCATCCCCCGGTGGCCGGGGATCGGCCGGACCTGGCAGCCGGCGAGCGCGGCGATGGCCCCGACCTCGTAGAAGTACACGTGGGCCTCGGCCTCGCAGATCACCTCGTCCCCCCGGCGGGTGTGGGTCAGGATCGCCACCTGGTTCCCCTGGGTCCCGGAGACGACGAAGAGGGCCGCCTCCTTCCCCAGGATCTCCGCGGCCAGCTCCTCCAGCCGGTTTACCGTGGGATCTTCGCCGTAGACATCGTCCCCCACCTCGGCCTCGTACATCGCCCGGCGCATCTCCGGGGTGGGGACGGTGACGGTGTCGCTCCGCAGGTCAATCGGTCGCATGCTCCGATGCCTCCCTTGCCATGAGACGCAGATTCGGGGCCGGGAGGGGGAATCCCTGCCCCGCCGCCGAGGAGTCGGTGCCATCAAATGGTTTGGGAGCACCGGCCCACGCCGGTGCTCCCTCGTTGCACAGGACAGGGCCACCCTCCGGCGGACGGGGCCCCCCGCCCGGGCAAGGCGGCCGGTCTTAATCCCCGGCGGCCGGGACCGGGTGCCGGGGCCACTGGACCAGCACCGTGGCCGCCCCCACCAGCAGGGCCCCCAGCCCCTGCAGGGAGGTGAGCCGGTCTCCCATCAGCCCCCAGCCCAGGAGCAGGGCGATGGGCAGTTCCGCGGCGGAGACGATGGCCGCCCGGCTCGCCCCCACCCGGCGGATGCCCTCCAGAAGGGCGAGGTAGGGCACCGCCCCCGCCCACACTGCGGTGACCAGGGCGATCCCCCACTGGAGCGGGGTCAGGGTGAGGAGTTCCGGCACCGTCGCCGGCCGCAGGGCCAGGGTCCCCACCAAGAGCGCGACCTCGGTGGCGAAGGTGGCCTGGAGGGGATCCCAGCCGGCCAGGAGCCGCTCCCCCAGGAGCATGTAGGCCGCGTGGCAGACCGCGGTGGCCAGGGCCAGCACCACCCCCACCGGCGCCGCCCTCCCCTCCACGGGCCCGGTGCAGAGGAGGGTGCCCAGGGCGGTGAGCGCCACCGCTGCCTGCTGGCCCGGGTCCATCCGCTCGCCGAAGACCACCCGGGCGCCCAGAGCCACCAGCGCCGGGTAGGAGAAGACCAGGAGCGTCGCCAGGGAGACGTCGAGCCAGGCCAGGGCGACGGTGAAGAAGAGGGCGGAGAGGCCGCCCAGGGCGGCGTGGACCGCCACCGCCCACCGGGGCGGCTCGCCCCCCGGCCCCCCGGCCCGGGACCGCACCCGGAGCGCTACGGGCGCCAGGATCGGCAGGCTGGCCAGGGAGACGGCCAGGGCGAAGGTCCAGGGCGTGAACCCCTGGGTGTAGGCCCACTTGGCCACCGCCGAGGAGGAGGCAAAGGCGGCAGCGGAGAGGAGCACCAGCAGGTAGCCGATGGTCTGGCTGAACGCGTTGGCAAGTCTTCTCTCCATGGCGCCGGGATCACCCCCAGGCGGGCCCGCGCCGGGCCGGGGACGAGGGGAACGGGGCGGCCCGGGTCACCCCACCAGGGCCGCGGCCTTCTCCTCGATGAGCTTGGTGTAGACCTCCAGGTAATCCTCCGCCATCCGCTCGGCGGTGAAGCGCCGCTCAAAGGCAGCCCGGCAGGCCCGCCGATCGATCTCCGGGATCCGCTCCACCGCGGCCACCGCCTCGTCGATGGACCGGACGATGAATCCGGTCACCCCGTCCTCCAGGACCTCTGGCACCGAGCCGTGGGGGTAGGCGATGACCGGGGTGCCGCCTGGCCCTT
>QGUP01000574.1 GCA_003242505.1 Bacillota bacterium | reverse complement strand
GCCGCAGTGGCACTGGGGGCCGCTGAGGTCCACGGTGGTGTGGCCCAGTTCCCCGGCCACCCGGTCCCGGCCCCGGTAGAGTTCGCCGCCGACGATGAAGCCGGCGCCGATGCCGTAATCGACGTAGACGAAGACCGAGTTGGGCATTCCCCGGGTGGCGCCGCACCAGAACTCGCCGAAGGCGGCGGCGTTGGCGTCGTTCTCCAGCACCACCGGCAGGCCCAGCCGCTCCCGGAGGAGGACCCCCACCGGGGCGCTCCGCCAGCGGAGGTTGGGAGCGTAGAGGACGAACTCGCCGTCGGCGTCGACGGTGGCCGGGAGGGAAACCCCTACCCCGAGGATCCGGTCGGGGCCAACTCCGGCCTCGGCCAGCACCTCGCCCACCAGCCGGGTCACCTGGTCCACCACCGCCTGGGGCTCGGCCCCCGGCGGCAGGGGCTCCGCCCGGCGGCGCAGGGGCTCACAGGCCAGGCTGACCAGGAGCACCGCCACCTCGTCGACCCCGACCTGGACCCCCAGAGCGAACCGGGAGGAGCTGAGCCGGACCATCACCGGCTTCCGGCCCCCCCGGGAGGCGCCCAGGCCCACTTCCTCAATCAGCCCCCGGTCAAGGAGGCCGGTGCAGAGGTTGGAGACGGTGCCGGTGGTGAGCCCCGTGAGGCGCGCGACCTCCGCCCGAGAGATGGGGCCGTGCTCCCGGACGCAGTTGAGGATCAGGGATTCATTCATCTTGCGGACCAGTTCCTGGTTGCCCCTGAGCGCCAGTCGAGACATGGGTGTTCCTCACCCCTCTCCCAGGCTGGCGGCAAGGTCCACCACCAGGGCCGTCCAGGACTGCCGGTCGGGTCCGTAGCCCTGGCCGGTCTCCGGGTGGAAGTACTCGTGAAAGCCGCTGCGGGCCACCAGTTCCACAAACCGCTGGGCGATGGCCCGGGCCTCGGCGGCATACCCGTACCGCTCAAGCCCCCGGACCACCAGCCAGTTGACGCTGGCCCAGACGTTGCCCCGCCAGTAGGCGTCTGGCCGGTAGGTAGGTTCCGAGGCCGCGACGGAGGGCACCGGGAACCGGGTCCAGAAGTGCCGGGGGTCGCAGAGGCGTTCCACCAGCCGGGCCGCCTGCTCCCGGTCCGGCACGCCGCCGTAGAGGGCGATCAGCCCCGCGGGGGTGAGGCACCGGATGGGCTCCTCCCCCCGGCCGGCGAGGTCCCAGTAGTACCCGGCGGCCGGGTCCCACATCCGCTCGTTGATGGCATCCCGGACCCGTCGGGCCCGGCGCCGGGCCGCGGCGGCCTCGGCCTCCAGGCCCAGGACTCCGGCCAGTTCCGCCAGGGCGTCGAGGTTCGCGGCGTAGATGCTGTTGAAGTCCACCGCCTCGACGGCAAAGCCCCCGGCGGCCTCGATGGCCGCAGCGTCATGGCCGGCCCGGCGCAGGTCCGCCACCAGCCGGACCCGCCAGCGGCGAAGGCCGTCGTCATCTTCCGGTGCCGCATCGGCGAACCGGTCCCACCGGGGGGAGCTGTCCCAGCCGGACTCCCAGGGATGGATGATGGTCACCAGCCCGTCCCCGTCGGGGTCCCGGCGCCGGGCCAGCCAGTCGTAGTGGGCCCGGAGGGCCGGGTAGGTCTCGGCCACGAAGGCCAGGTCGCCGGTGCGCCGGTAGGTGGCCAGCACCGCCTCCGCCAGCAGGGGCGGCTGGGT
>QGUP01000131.1 GCA_003242505.1 Bacillota bacterium | reverse complement strand
AGGTTGTCCTGTGCGGCTGGGTCCAGCGGCGCCGGGACCTGGGCGGGGTGATCTTCATTGACCTCCGGGACCGGTCGGGGATCGTCCAGGTGGTCTGCGACCCCCAGGTCTCCCCGGCGGCCTTCGCCGCTGCGGAGGGGGTGCGAAGCGAGTATGTCCTGGCGGTCCGGGGCACGGTGAAGGAGCGGCCCCCGGCCCAGGTGAACCCCAACCTCCCCACCGGGAGGGTGGAGGTCCACGCGGCGGAGGTCCGGGTCCTGAGCCCCGCCAAGACCCCGCCCTTCTACATCCAGGACGACCTGGATGTGAGCGAAGACCTCCGGCTCCGGTACCGGTACCTCGACCTGCGCCGGCCGATCATGCAGAAGGGGCTGATCCTCCGGCACCGGGTGGCCAAGGCGGTCCGGGACTACTTCGATGCCCATGGCTTTCTGGAGATCGAGACCCCGTTCCTCACCCGCAGCACCCCGGAGGGGGCCCGGGACTACCTGGTGCCCTCCCGGGTGAGCCCGGGGAAGTTCTACGCCCTGCCCCAGTCGCCCCAGCTTTTCAAGCAGCTCTTGCAGGTGGCGGGGTTTGAGAAGTACTTCCAGATTGTCCGGTGCTTCCGGGACGAGGACCTCCGGGCCGACCGGCAGCCGGAGTTCACCCAGATCGACGTGGAGATGTCCTTCGTCACCCGGGAGGATGTCCTGGAGCTGATGGAGGGGCTGGTGGCCCACGTCTTCCGGGAGACCCTCGGGATCGAGATCCCCCGGCCTTTCCCGCGGATCACCTGGCGGGAGGCGATGGAGAAGTACGGCTCCGACAAGCCGGACCTGCGCTTTGGCCTGGAGATGGTGGACCTTTCGGACCTCCTCCGGAACTCGGAGTTCAAGGTCTTCTCCGGCACCATCGCCGCCGGCGGGGTGGTGAAGGCCCTCCGGGCCCCGGGGTGCGGCGGCTTCTCCCGGAAGGAGCTGAGCGAGCTGGAGGAGGTCGCGAAGACCTACAAGGCCAAGGGGCTGGCCTGGCTCGCCCTGCCGCCCGCAGAGGGGGGTGAGGTCCGGGGGCCGGTGGCCAAGTTCCTGCGGCCCGACGAGCTCGGCGCCATCCGGGAGCGGATGGGCGCGGCGCCCGGGGACCTCATCCTCTTCGTCGCCGACCAGTGGGAGGTTGCCTGCACCGCCCTGGGCCAGGTGCGGCTGGAGCTTGGCCGGCGCCTGGGCCTCATCCCCGCCGCCCTGCCCGAGCGACCCACCGCGGCGGACTTCAAGCTGGTCTGGGTGGTGGACTTCCCGCTCCTGGAGTACGACCCCGAGGAAGAGCGGTGGGTGGCGGTCCACCATCCCTTCACCTCGCCCCACCCCGAGGACGTGGCCAAGGTGATGGACCCGAGCTTCCCCCGGGAGCGGTTGGGGGAGATCCGGGCCAACGCCTACGACCTGGTGCTCAACGGCGTCGAGCTCGGCGGCGGGTCGATCCGGATCCACCAGCGGCCGCTCCAGGAGCGGATGTTCGAGCTCTTGGGCTTTACCCCGGAGGAGGCCCGGGCCAAGTTCGGGTTCCTCCTGGAGGCCTTCGAGTACGGCACCCCGCCCCACGGCGGCATCGCCTTCGGCCTGGACCGGTGGGTGATGCTGCTGGCCGGCCGGCCCACCATCCGGGACGTCATCGCTTTCCCCAAGACCGCCCGGGCCACGGACCTGATGGTCGACGCTCCCAGCGAGGTCACCGAGGAGCAGCTCCGGGAGCTCTCCATCCGGGTGGAGGCCCGGGAGTAAGTCCGGCACGGCCCGGGGCCTGAGGCCGGGGACTGGGCCCAGGGCCTGTGGCGCGGGAGCCGATCCAGGACCTCAGGCCCGGCAGTAGGCCCGGCACGGGCCCGGGGCCTGGGGTCCGGGCGACGCAGCCCGGGACCTGGGGCCGAACAACGCCGCCCGGGGCAGCACCGCCGGGGAGGGATCCCCCGGGGGCTGCCCCGGGCGCGGGCCGCGGGCGGGGTGGCCGGTGCTCCCCTTGCACGCGGCCGGTGCTCCCCTCGCATCGAAAGGAGGTGGCGGCCTTGCTGGGGTGGCTCAGGCGGCTGGGGTGGCTCGGGCGCATCCTGGGGGAGCGCCGCCGGGGGGTCGTGGTGCGGAAGGAGGGCTACATCCGGCCCAATATCATCCACGGCGGCGGGTTCTACCGGCTCCGGGTGTTGTCCGGAACGGAGGAGTGGGACCTGCTGGTGGACGCCTACGAACTGTACCGCCAGGTCCCGGAGGGGGTCCTGTTGGAGTTCCGGGTCAACCGGGACCCCCGGGGCCTCTGGCTCCGGAGCTTCCGCCGGCTGGGCGGAGGGCCGGCGGGCTGACCGGCCGGGGCAGGAGTTGCGTACTCTAACGAAGAATGAGAAAACAAGGCTCCTGCTCTGGCGGTGCGTCTGGCCTGGGCCTGGCGATGGTCCCCCCGGTCACCATGGGGTCACGGAGGCCCGCTGGTGGGAGTGGTCGGAGGAGGGCGTGGCAGGAGGAGGGCGTGGGGATGCGGCCTGTCCTCGGGTTTCTGGCGTTTCTCGGGACCGTTCTCCTCGTGTACGGTGTCGGGCCGTGGGCTGGGACCTGGCTCCTCCACCGGTTCCCCATCGAGCACCCGGAACGCTACTACCTCGCGGTGAGCTTCATCTCTGCCGTCGTGGTCTACAACCTGCTCCGCTGGCGCTTCGGAGAGCGGGTCCCCCGGGTGTGACCCGGACGCGGCCCGAAAAGGGCACTTGTTGAACGGCTCGCCGTAGCCTCTCAACCCGGCGGTGCCGCTTTTCTTTTTTTTGCAGCACGGCCGAGGACCGCGGGCTCTGGCGCCCCGGGCCGGCCGCCTCTTCTCTCGGCCTGTCCACTCCCGGCACCCGATACATCATTCTATTTTAGCAGGAAGGAAGAAATGGAGAGTTTGTATAAATGGATCAACAGCTTTCCGTGGACGATGGCTCGTTGCGGCGGGACAGGCAGTGGCGTGGAGGACGTCAAGGGAGGGGGATCAGCCGATGTCCGAGAGGCCGTGGCTGCGCCATTACGCCCCGGGGGTCCGGGCGACCCTGGAGTACCCCGAGGTACCCCTGCACCGGCTTGTGGAGGAGACCGCCACCCGGTACCCGGAGCTGCCGGCCATCCGCTTCTACGGGTGGCGGCTCCGGTACGGCGAGCTGTGGCACCAGGTGCGGGCGATGGCCCGGGCCCTGGCGGACCTGGGGGTGCAGCCGGGAGACCGGGTGGCGCTGATGCTGCCCAACTGCCCCCAGTACGTCATCGCCTACTACGGCACCCTGATGGCCGGCGCCGTGGTGGCCCAGGTCAACCCGCTCTACACCGAGCGGGAACTCCAGTACCTGGTCACCAACGCCGGGGCGGAGACCATCGTGGTGGCGGACCTTCTCTACCCCAAGGTGCAGGCGGTGCTGGAGAGCACGCCCCTGCGCCGGGTCGTCGTGGCCTCCCTGGGCGGGTCGGCGGACCTGGGCCCCGAGGCCCGGCGCCTCGAGGCGCTTCTGGCCGCGGCGCCGCCGGAGCCGCCGGCCGTCGAGGTCCGGCCCGGGGACGTGGCGGTCCTCCAGTACACCGGCGGCACCACCGGGGTGAGCAAGGGGGCGATGCTCACCCACGCCAACCTGGTGGCCAATGCCATCGCCCTTCAGGAGTGGGTCAAACCCGTCGCCCTGGGCCCCGGGGAGGAGCGGGTCCTGGCCATCCTGCCCCTCTTCCACTCCTACGGCATGACCGTCTGCATGAACCAGGCGCTCATCCGGGGTGCGGAGCTTATCCTTCTCCCCCGGCTGGACCTGCAGGAACTGATGGAGACCATCCGGGAGACCCGGCCCACCTCCTTCCCCGGGGTGCCGACGCTGTACGCCGCGGTCAACCAGTTCCCGGACGCCGACAAGTATGGCCTCGACTCCATCCGGCTCTGCAACTCCGGGGCCGCGCCCCTGCCCCTGGAGATCCTCCAGGCCTTCGAGGCCCGGACCGGGGCCCAGATCGTCGAGGGGTACGGCCTCTCCGAAGCCTCGCCGGTCACCCACTCCAACCCGGTGGGGGGCCTCCGCAAGCCCGGCTCCATCGGCATCCCCCTGCCGGACACCGACGCGGAGATCGTCGACGTGGAGACCGGCACCCGGGTGCTGCCCCCCGGGGAGATCGGGGAGCTGCGGGTCCGGGGGCCCCAGGTGATGGTGGGCTACTGGCAGATGCCCGAGGAGACCCGCAACGCCCTCCGGGACGGGTGGCTCTACACCGGCGACCTCGCCTGGATGGATGAGGACGGCTACTTCTACATCGTCGACCGGAAGAAGGACATGATCATCGTCTCCGGGTTCAACGTCTACCCCCGGGAGGTAGAGGAGGTCCTCTACGAGCACCCGGCGGTGGCCGAGGCCTGCGTGGCCGGGGTTCCCGACCCCTACCAGGGGGAGCGGGTGAAGGCCTACGTGGTGCTCAAGCCCGGCCACCAGGTGACCGGGGAGGAGCTTCAGGCGTATTGCCGGCAGCGGCTGGCGGGGTACAAGGTGCCCCGGGAGGTGGAGTTCCGGTCAAGCCTCCCCAAGAGCAACGTGGGGAAGGTCCTGCGCCGGCTGCTGGTGGAGGAGGAGCGGCGCCGGGGGGCCTGAGGAAGCAGGCCCCCGATCCAGGGGCCCGGGGCCGAGGCGAGGGGGGACCCGGGCCCCCTGACCGTTGGGAGGGATGTTGGGAGGGATGCCGATGGGGATGGTGAGCGGCGGCCATCTGGTCGCCCGGCAGCTGCACCGGGAGGGGGCGAAGGTGGTCTTCACCCTCTGCGGCGGCCACGTGATGGGCATCTACGACGGCTGCCTGGACCTGGGGATCCGGGTGGTGGACACCCGGCACGAGCAGGCCGCGGCCTTCGCGGCGGACGCCTGGGGGCGGCTCACCGGCCGGCCCGGGGTGGCCATCGTCACCGCCGGCCCCGGGGTGACCAACGCGGTGACCGCGGTGGCCACCGCCCTCCGGGCCCAGAGCCCCATGGTGGTCATCGGCGGCCAGGGGCCCCTGGCCGCGGCCGGCCGGGGGAGCCTCCAGGAGATGGACACCCTTTCCCTCATGCGGCCGGTGACCAAGTGGGCGGTCCAGGTCCAGGAGACCGCCCGGCTCCCCGAGTGGATCCACCTGGCCTTCCGCCGGGCCCTGGCCGGGGTGCCCGGGCCCGTCTACGTGGAGATCCCCCTGGACGTGCTGATGAACCTGGTCGAGGAGTCCCAGGCGCCCCTCTGGGACCCCGCCCCGGACCGGCCGGCGGCGCCCGCGCCATCGGCCCAGGTGGAGGCCGCCGCGGCCCTCCTCCGGGAGGCCCGGCGGCCGGCGGTGCTGGTGGGAAGCCAGATCCGGTGGAGCCCGGACTGGCAGGCCCTGGCGGAGTTCGCCCAGGCGGCCCTGGTGCCGGTCTACGCCAGCGGCCTCGCCCGGGGGATCCCCGGCGCCGGCTTCCTGCACTCCCGGAAGCTTGCCCTCCGGGAGGCGGACCTGGTCCTGGTGGCGGGCACTCCCTTGGACTTCCGGCTCCAGTACGGCCATAGCATCGCTCCCGACGCCCGGCTGATCCAGGTGGACCTGGACCCGGCGGAACCCGGCCGGAACCGGACGCCGGCGGTGGGGGTGGCCGCGGACCCGGGGACCTTCTTCCGGCAGCTCCTGGAGGCGGGGTGCGCTCCCCGGGACCCGGCGGCCCGGGAGGCGTGGCTCGACCGGCTCCGGGAGGAGGAGGCGGCGCGGCTCCGGCGGATGGAGCCCGGCCTCACCTCCGGGGCAAGCCCGGTGGATCCCCTGCGCCTCGCCCGGGAGATCGACCAGTGGCTCCCGGACCGGGCGACGGTCATCGGCGACGGCGGGGACTTTGTGGCCACCGCGGCCTACGTCATCCGGGGGTGTTGCGAAATCCCCGTAAGCCAGTGAAACCTGGAGCGTAGAACAGGAAAGCCACCATATCCCGCGAATTGGTTGGATTAGCCGCCAAAACAACCAAAACCGCGGGGATGGTGGCAAGACCA
>QGUP01000573.1 GCA_003242505.1 Bacillota bacterium | reverse complement strand
TTTGTACCGCGCACCCCCGGAGTTCCCACAGGGTGTATCTCGTGCGCGCTACAGATGTTAAAAAGGCCCGCCCCCGGCCCCGTCGGCGGCGCCGCAGCCGGACAGGCCAGCGAGGCCCGCCAGGACCGCTGCCATCACCCCTGGACCGACCCTCACCCCCGGACCGATCCACCACCTGCGCCGCATGTTCTCCTCCTTTCGGATCCTGCGCCGGAACCCGCGATGTCTCTGGGCTTGCTGCGCTGCTGCCGGGCACCTCACCCGGCCAGTTCTGTTTACGTCATCCCCGAGGGCGGGGTGCCTGTCCGGGCAGGGGGAGGGTCGTCCGATGCCCGCGGGGCATAAGATGTCCAAGCCGGGGTTGCGTCAGGGCCCCAGACCATTTTCGTGAGGAGGCTGGCCGGTTGACCACAGGGAGGACAATCCCGCCCGGGGAGACCCCGGTGGTGCGCTGGAACCAGGCGGCCCTGGCGGCGGTGCGGGCGAACCGGATGGGTCCGCCCGCGGCGGCCCGGGCCCTGGCGGTGCTCCACACCTGCATCTACGAGGCCTGGGCCGCCTACGACCCGGTGGCCGTGGGCACGGTCCTGGGGGATCGGCTCCGGCAGCCGGCCGACAAGCGCTGCGCCGACAACAAGGCCGAGGCCATCTCCTATGCCGCGTACGCCGCGCTCACGGACCTGTTCCCCACCGAGGCGCCGGCCTTCGCCGAGGTGATGCGGAGCCTCGGCTGCCACCCGGACCTGGCCCAGACCGATCCCCGGGAACCCCGGGGGTTGGGTACCCTGGCCGCCCGGGCGGTCCTGGCGTCCCGCCACGGCGATGGCTCGAACCAGCTGGGCGACCTGCACCCGGGGCCGTATGCGGACTACACGGGCTACAGGCCCCGGAACAGCCCGGATCGGGTGGACGACCCGAACCGCTGGCAGCCCCTCCGGGTGCCGGACGGGCAGGGCGGGACCCAGGTCCAGATCTGCCTCACCCCGCACTGGGGCCTGGTGCGGCCCTTCGCCCTGAAGTGGGGCGGCGAGTTCCGCCCCGGCGGGCCGCGGCGGCTCCCCCGGGATGGGGAGGAGTTCCGGGCCCAGTGCCTGGAGGTCCTGGGCTACAGCGCCGCCCTCACCGACCCCCAGAAGGTGATTGCGGAGTACTGGGCCGACGGCCCCGGCTCTGAAACCCCTCCGGGCCACTGGTGCCTCTTCGCCCAGTTCGTTTCCCGCCGGGACGGCCACAGCCTGGACGACGACGTGAAGCTTTTCTTCATCCTCTGCAGCGCCCTTCTGGACGCCAGCATCTGCTGCTGGGACGCCAAGGTGGCCTACGACTCCGTCCGGCCCATCACCGCGATCCGCCACCTCTTCCGGGGGAAGCGGGTGAGGGCCTGGCGGGGCCCGGGACTGGGGGTGGGGGAGATCGCCGGAGAGGACTGGCACCCCTACCAGCTGCCCACCTCACCGACCCCGCCCTTCCCGGAGTTCCCGTCGGGGCACAGCACCTTCAGCGCGGCCGCCGCGGCGGTGCTGAGGCGGTTCACCGGCAGCGACCGCCTCGGCGCCCGGTACACCTGGAAGGCCGGGACCTCCCGGATCGACCCCGGGGTGCCGGAGGCGGACGTCACCCTCGCCTGGGCCACCTTCTCCGAGGCCGCGGACCAGGCCGGCCTGTCCCGCCGGTACCGCCGGGGCCACTTCGCCCAGGCG
>QGUP01000130.1 GCA_003242505.1 Bacillota bacterium | reverse complement strand
TTGTGTATAAGAGAAGAGTCTCGCACCGCCACATACAGTTGCGGCGGGTCCCCAGGCTGCACCACCGCCGAGTCCACACCCTCCACCGTCCGCAACCGCTCGACCGACGCCTTCAGTTCCTCGGGGGAGCCCACGACCCGCACCAGCAGAGCCTGGTGGGCATTCCGGAGGATGTTGGCAACCGTGTCGCAGGCGATGATGCGGCCGTGGTCCAGAATGGCCACCCGCTCGCAGAGCAACTCGACCTCTTCCATGTAATGGCTGGTGTAGATGATCGTCGTCCCGTGCTCCCGGTTCAGGCTGCGGATCAGGTCAAAGATGTAGGTGCGAGACTGGGGGTCGACGCCCACTGTGGGCTCATCGAGAAAGAGGAGCCGGGGACGATGCAAGAGGCCCGCGGCGATGTTCATGCGCCGCTTCATGCCACCGGAGAACCGGCCGACCGGCTGGCGCCGGTGGGCGGCCAGACCGACGGCCTCCAGGACTTCATGGATCCGCTGCCGGAGAACAGCACCCCGCAGCCCATACAGACTGCCGAAGAACTCCAGGTTTTCCTCGGCGGTCAGGGTAGGGTAGAGCGCGATGTCCTGCGGGACGATCCCGATCTGGCGCCGGACTTCCGGGGTGTGGGGAAACATCGGCATTCCGAACAGGTATGCCTGTCCGCTGCTAGGCGGCAACAGGCCGGCCAGAAGGGACAGGGTGGTGGTCTTGCCCGCGCCGTTGGGACCGAGAAGGCCAAAAATGGTCCCCTCAGGCACGGTGAAGGAGATGCCCTGGAGCACTTCCGTGTCCCCGAAGCGTTTCCGCAGATCCCGAACCCACAGGGCCGCGGTCTCGTGGGCGGGCTGTTCCGCGTACGCTACGCTTCCCAGAGCCAATGGCGTGTCCCCCCTGAACTCGCCCGGGACCGCCGGACCGGACCCGGCGGTTCCCGGCGAGTTCCTCTGGCAACTGAGTCTTCACCTCCAATAAGTCCACAGCCGATGGACAGATACATGTGTCGAAACGCATATTTTATATGTTTTCGATGTATGACATAAATCACACGGCCCGACTCACGGTTCCCAGAAACGCAAAGGGGCCCGAACCGTACGTTTCCGTCCGATTCGGACCCGAGATAGGTCTTACGATTGATTGGGGAGGAACCACCACCGGCCCTTCTCTTCGGCGAACTTCAACAGGAACGTCGCCAGGTCAGGACCGGCGAACCATGACCCTTTCCCCTCGTACCATTCTGAGGGCCCGTATTCGTGGTCGAGAAACCAGACTGAGCCGTCCCTCGCCATGCCGAGGTGGTTGCCCGTCGCTAGCCTAAGAAACGAGCGGTACTGGTCTGGGATATTGGCCTTCTTGAGAAGGCTGTCGGGAGCTGGAGGATTGAGTGTAACCCTGGTGGGCTCTCCGTACCACAAGTGTGTAACCTGCATGCATTTGTGGAGCACATCAGCAAGGTCCACTTCAAGCCCCTCCCCCCAGGTGAACCCCATCCCGGGCTGCAAGTTCCCCTGCTCCCGGTAGCCACCTGACACGGTGGGCGCTGGCTCGGGCCCTGGGAAGATGTCATCATTCGTACAACAACCCTAAACCTCAGGCGATCCCGTGGCGGACCGCCCAGAGGGCTGCCTGGGTCCGGTCCCGGACACCCAGTTTTTCGATGATGCTGCTCACGTGGTTGCGCGCCGTGCCTTCGGTGATGTACAGCGCCTGGGCAATCTCCCGGTTGGAAAGCCCCTGGCCGAGAAGCCGCAGCACTTCGACCTCGCGATGGGTGAGGCGCTCCAACAACTCCCGCACTTGGCCTTCATGGGTGCCCTTCCGATCCCGGGGCAGGTGGGCCACCACCTTCGCCGCGATCGGTGGTGGCATGACAACCCCGCCTTCCCTGACCTTCCGGATCGCAGCGGCGATCTCCTCACCGGGCAAGTCCTTGGTCAGGTAGCCTGCGGCCCCTTCGCAAAGGGCATCCACGATCAGTTCATCGTCGTCGTAGACCGTAAGGATGAGAACCCGGACTTCCGGCAAGACACTGCGGATGGCCCGGGTGCTCTCGACTCCGTTCATGCCCGGCATGCGGATATCCATCAGAACCACGTCGGGGCGCAGGCTGAGCGCCAGTTGTACGGCCTCCAGGCCGTTCCCTGCCGCGCCTACCACCTGAATGTCAGGCTCCATGGCCAGCAGTGTCTGAATCCCATCCCGTATTGCCCGGTGGTCATCGGCCAGCACTACCCGGATCATGAGATCACCTCCTGGGGTAGGGGGATGGTCACCGTCACCTGCAAGCCGTCGGGCAGGGGCTGGAAAGATGCGGTTCCGCCGAGGGCCATGGCCCGTTTGACGATGGACTGCATGCCCACGCCGGGGACCAGGGACGCCGGGGGCCTGCCGTCGTTGGTGACGGTAAGGACCAACCGGGAGCCGGCGACGGACAGCCGGGCCCAGACCCGCCGGGCCTGGCCGTGCCGGTGGGCGTTGGTGAGGGCCTCCTGAAAGATCCGGCAGAGGTTCGCGCTGCGCACGGGATCCGGCGGCAACTGTTGGCTCGCTGGGTCCACCAGGAGTTCTACCTGAACCCCCGACATCGCGCCGAATTCCCGGGCCAGCCGGCTCAGGACTTCCCAGTCCGGCAGCATCTGGCCCCTTGGCTGCAAGGCTCGGACGGCGTACCGGGTATCCTGCAGGGCCGAGCGGGTCAGTTCGACGCATCGGTCCAGGGCACTGGCGGCTTCCGCGGGGTCACGGGCGAGGAGGCGCCGTGCGATCTGGAGCTGGACCAGCGCCAGGGTGAGAGCGTGGGCCACGCTGTCGTGGATTTCATGGGCGATGCGCTGCCGTTCCCGCAGCACCGCCACCTCTTGCTGCCGCTCTGCCCAGTCCTGGAACCCACGGATCGAATGGCCGGCGTTGGCGCAGAAGAAGATAAAACACCCGAAAAGAGCGAGATGAAGGCTGGCCTCCACCGCAGTCAGTCGGACCAGGGCCGGCCCGGTGCTGGCAACCCACAGTCCCACCAGGGCAGCCAGGTAGGTGGAAGTCCATGACCGGTCCAGAGCCAGAAAAGCGCTCGTCGCCAGGGGCCCGAAGAGGAGTTCCGACAGGCCACGGCTCACATGGCTGGCGGCGCCGAAGTTGAGACCTGCCACGACCAGGAGCTCACCCCAGAGGATGGGCGGTCGCCAGTGGCCCGGCACCGGCAGCCAACCGACGATGGCCACCGAGGTACACACCAGCAGCAGCCCGCCGGCCGCAAAGGCCACCGCGAGGGGACGGGGCAACGGCTCCCGGAGGGAGATGTACAAGGCGATGATTCCGAACACCACAGGCCTCGACAGGTAAAGGAGCCGCAAAGGCACCTCCATGGCATCCCACCAATCGCGTCTATTCGATGAATTCGATATAATTCCTACTTCTACTACTGCGCGTTGCCAAGTTTAGGTCCCCCCACCGTCACTGGAACAGAAAGGGCCACCCTCCCGAGGTTTCCGGCTCCTGGTCCGTGACCGCCGGTACCGCTCCGGCACCGGCGGCGGAAAGGCGTCCCGGCGGATCAGTTCCGCCCGCCATTCCAGCAGTCGGACCAGCGCCGAGACCAGCCGCTCCCGGGACGGAGGCGGCCCGCCCTCCAGACTCATGCCGATCCCCCCGCCCAAGGCTATTCGCCGGCCCGGCCGCGGTGAATAGAATCCTCTCGCTCACATGCACTGGGTGACAGGTGGGGGTGGCGTGACCGTGAAGCCCGTCCTGGTGGCCGCCATCTACCTGCGGGTCAGCACCGGTGAGCAGGAACGGAAAGGTTACTCCATCCCTGAACAGCGCAGGGCTTGCCGGGAGAAGGCGGAAGCACTGGCCCAGGCGGCCGGATCCCAACTGGTGGTGCACGAGTTTGTCGATGCGGTGGGCGGGGACTGGCTGAACCGGCCGGCGCTGGACCAGGTACTCGAATTCCTGCGCAGCGCCCGGGTCGATGTCTTTCTCTGCATGGATCCCGACCGCTTCAGCCGGCTGCTGAAAAACCAGCTGATCGTGGCCGAGGAGATCGAACGCTCCGGGGCCCGACTGGAGTTCGTGCACGGCGGATACGACCACAGTCCCGAAGGCCAGGCCTTTTTCCAGATGCGGGGCGTCTTTGCGCAGCTGGAGAAGGCCAAGATCCTGGAACGCACCGCCCGGGGGAAGCGGGGGAAGATCCGGGCCGGCGGCGTTCCGCAGGTGATCCATGCCTACGGATACCGCTTCCTGAAAGGCGTCAAGGGCCGGGTCCCCCTGGAGGTCCGGGAGGACCAGGCCCAGTGGGTCCGAACCATCTATCGCTGGTGCGCCGAAGGCATGAGCACCCAGGCCATCGCCCAGGAGCTCACCCGGCTCGGCATCCCGCCCCCCCGGGGCTGCAGCCACCGCTGGCATCGGAGCACCGTGCGGGACATCCTCCGCAACCCGCTATTCAAGGGGGTCCTGGTGCTGAACAAGGTGGATGCCCGGGGGCTCCAGGCGGCCCGGCAGTTGCCTCCTGAGTACCGGCGCCAGCACGGGCTCAAGCTCACCTACCGGATGAGGCCGGAATCGGAATGGGTCCGGCTGCCCGCCCCGGCCATCGTCAGCGCCGAGCTCTGGCAGGCTGCGCAGGATTCCCTCGATCGCCGCCGGCAGCGCCGCCGGGGCCGGTACGCCAGGGCGCTGCCAGCGGGCTCCGGTCGCTGCGCCCTGTGCGGTGGCCCGATTTACTACGGGGCGACGGGCAAGGGCGGCCGCACCTACCTGGTCTGCCGGAACCGCCACGGCCCCAGGGCCCCCGGCCGTGACCGATGCCCTCTGCCCGGGAAACTGGCCGCCTGGGTCGAGCGCGCGGTGTTCAGCCGCATCGCCCGGTGGCTCGCGGACCCAGAGGTCGTAGCGCTGGCGCTGGCAGAGATGTCCCGCCGTGCCGGCCAGCATCCCGAACTGGCTCGGCTGGAGGAGGAACGGCGGCTCCTCGCCCAGCACCTCGCAGACAAGACAGCCGCCCACGCCAGAGCCGTGGAACTGTTCGTGAGCGGCCAGTCGGAACGCACTCGCAGCCTGGCCCGGGAGGCCGTGGAGCGGCTGGAAAACGAACTGGCTGCGCTCCAGGAGCGCGCGGCCGCCCTCGCCCAGCGGATCGCGTCCCTCAGGCCTGGGCCCCCGATGAGCGGGGTTGAGCGGGCCCAGTCCGGCCGGGATCCGCTGGGGAGCATCGATGCGGCAGCCGTGGAGGCCCTCCTCCTCTCCCTGCCGCCCCAGGCCCAGCAGGACCTGGTGGCCGGGCTGGTGCAGTACTGGGTGCTGCACCCCACCCCCCAGGGCCATCCGCCCCGGGTGGAGGTCTACCCCAGGCAAGATTGAAACCCCGGCAGGAACCCAGCCGGGGTGAGATGGGGTTCTGAACCGCCGGCTGCCTGGCAACCGAGGCCCCTCCCGGGCGTCAGTGCTTTCACCCCCGCTGCGATGAAAAGCCCCCGGGTAACGGGGCTTTTCATTGCAGCGGGTGTTTGCTGGGAGCCGATGGCTCAGACGCCGGGCCGCACAGGTCACCCGTTCCCAGCAAGGGGCGGCGCCATGCACTTGCCCGCCCGACAGGGCGTGATGGGTGGCCCGGCTGAGCCCCCTCCGCCACTACAACCCCTCTGTGTCAGACGGCGGCGAACCGCCTCGACCCTGCCGAAGTCATCGCCCAGGACTCTTCCAGAGTTGGCCTGGCAGGCAGGCGGCCGCGGAACCTCGCCGCCGGAACTGGTACCGCCGATGGTGGAAGCAGCAAGAGAATTCGAAGCCATTCCAGAGCGTCACCCTGTCCATACTTATGTCGAACTCTCCTTTGCCCATGCCCAGGCCGGCGACTGGGACCAGGCCCTTCATACCCTCAACAAGGTGCGAGACAGTCGCCCCATCGTGCTCAACACCCGGGGAGCCATGAGCCCCATCCAGGCCCTGGCCTGGGCTTATACGCAGTTGAAATCGGGGGACCGGCGCCGGCCGGACATAAAGGCCGGGAACGTTGGGGAGTGAGAAAA
>QGUP01000572.1 GCA_003242505.1 Bacillota bacterium | reverse complement strand
CGAAAAGTTCCCTCGCCGCCGCATCCCCCTCTCTCAGGCGCAGGGCCAGCACCCGCTCCGCCTCCACCGGGAACCGCCGGGCCAGTGCGAGGAACTCATCCCTGGTACGGGCGGCCGCCAGCCGGCTGATGGCTACTTGGGCCCGCCGCTCCTTCTCCTGGTTCCATGCCTTCAGAGCAACGAAGGCAACCGAGAGGAAGCACGCCAGCACGGCCAGGGCAACACTGGCCGCCAGCAAGACGAACCCCAACCGGCTTCCCACTGCCTCCCTCTCCACCCCGCTCACTCCGCGCGCCGGCCGGCAGCCTCCGCCTGCTGATGGTGCGGTCGACCGTTCTGTCGCAGATATTTGGCTATGTAAATAGAAAAACCCTTCTCAACCCACCTCGTTCCCCTCACCGGCGGAAATGCGACCCCGCCCGGGCGCAGCCCCCCGGGCCTCGTACTATCCCAAATAGGACGGGCATACCCTCCACACGGGGGGTATGCCCGTTGTACGTGTTGATTCTCCGTCGGGGGCCGCTTCTTGCCCGGCTCGGCACCCTGGCGGTGATGGTGACGGTGATCGTCGCCGGGCGGTTCCTCCAGAGCCCCCCGGCCCGGCCGGCCTTCGGGCCCCGCGCCCCCATCACCCGGGTGGAGGGGGTCCGCAGCCGGGTGGGCCTCACCTTCGACGTGACATGGGGAGAGAAGGAACTGAACAAGATCCTGGCCATTCTGGCCGCGGAGAAGGTCCAGGCCACCTTCTTCGTCAGCCACCTCTGGGCCGCCACCCACCCCGAACTCCTCCGGCAGATGGCCGCTCAGGGGCACGAGATTGGAACCCTGGGAGTGAAGATGGTCAGCCCCGACGGCCTGAAGCCCGGCGAACTGGCTGCGGACCTGGCCGCGGCCCAGTCCCAGCTGGACCGGGTCCTGGCCCAGCCGGCCCGGCTCTACCGCCCCTACGCCGGCGGGTGGAACACCCAGGTCCAGGTCGCCGCCCAGCAGCAGCGGCTCCGGCTGGTGCTCTGGAGCCTCGACGCCGGGGACAGCCTCGTGCCCGCACCCCGTCCCGAGGAGATCACCCGGCGGGTGGTCCGGGCCGTCCGGCCGGGGGAGGTGATCCGGCTCCACGCGAGCGACCACGCGACCAGCACCGCCGCGGCTCTCCCGGGGATCCTGAAGGGGCTCCGGGAACGGGGGCTGGAGCCCGGCCCGGTGACCCGCCTGGTGCCGGAATCGTGAGCAACCAGCCGGTGCTGGGATCCTGATTGACCGCCCTGGTGCCGGAATCGTGACTGACCAGCCTAATGCTGGGATCGTGAGGGACCGCCCTGACGCCGAGATCGGGAGGCGTCACGCCTTCCGCAACTGTGCGATCAGGTGCCGGATCTCCGGTAGGATCAGCTTCTCCAGGGCGAGGCGCACCGCGGCCTCGGAACCGGGCAGGCAGAAGACCAGGCAGCGGCCCACAGTCCCCGCCGTGGCCCGGGAGAGCAGTGCCGCGCTCCCCACCTCCTGGAAACTCAGCATCCGGAAGAGGTCGCCGAAGCCCTCCAGCTCCTTCTGGAACAGGGGCCGCACCGCCTCGATGGTCTGGTCCCGGGGGGAGATCCCGGTGCCGCCGGTGGTGACGATGAAATCCGCCGCCTCCTCCCCGGCGAGGCGGGCCACCTCCGCCCGCACCGCCAGGGGCTCGTCCTTCAGGATCCGGTAGTGGACAACCT
>QGUP01000129.1 GCA_003242505.1 Bacillota bacterium | reverse complement strand
GGCCAGGGCCGTGTCAATCACCGGCAGGCCCACCGCCAGGATGGGCACCGCCACCCCCACCGCCGCGGCGCTCTTCAGCACACTGTGGATGGCGATGGCCCCGAGGGCGAAGCCGAGGAAGAGGGCCCCGGCGTCCCCCATGAAGATCTTGGCCGGATTGAAGTTGTACCGGAGAAACCCCACCGCCGCGCCGGCCAGAGCCGCGGGCAGGACCATCAGCCGCACATCTCCCTGCTGGAGGGAGACCACGAAGAGGGTCAGGCTCGCCAGGGCCGAGATCCCCGCCGCCAGGCCGTCCAGGCCGTCCACCAGGTTGATGATGTTGGTGAAGCTCACCAGCCACAGGATGGTCAGCGGGCCGGCCCAGGGGCCAAAGTACAGGTAGTCGTCCGGGATATTGGGGGTAAAGGGGTTCTTGATCCAGTAGATCCGGACGTCAAACCCATATACCAGCAGCGCCGCCGCCAGCACCTGCAGGAGGAACTTGTACCGGGCGGGGATGCCGGTCGGGCGCCGCAGGTCGTCGACGAGGCCGATGAGGAAGGTCGCCGTCCCCGCGGCCAGGATCCCCAGCACCCCCCGGTCCAGAGGCCACCCGGTCGCCAGGACCGCCAGGGTGAAGGCGAGGTAGATCGCCGCCCCGCCCAGGTAGGGCTTGGGCTCGGTGTGGACTCCCCGCTCCTTGACCGGGTCCAGGCAACCGATCCGCAGGGCCACCCACCGGGCGACAGGGGTGAGGACCAGGGCCAGGAGGAGGGACAGTCCAAAGGCGGAAAGGACGCCTATCATGGCGCGATCATCTCCTGACAACCGCCGGGCCACCGTAGCGCTTACCCGTAGAACAGGTGCGGCCTACGAGGCAGTCGGACGTGCTTACCGTAAAGCTAGCTTACCGTAACCGAGGCGCCTTTATTGTAGACCCGGGGCTGGAAGGTGTCAAACCAGATATCCTTTCCGGCGCAGCTTGTCCAGATGCTCGGCCAGGACCGACTCGATGTCCAGGTTGTACTGCTCCTCCAGCACGAACATCATCGTGATCGCGGTCTGGGCCACGTCCAACAGTTCCCGGGCCACGTCCAGGACCAGGTCCGCCTCGGTCGCCCCGGCCCTGGGCTGGATCCCCGGCAACCTTTTCAGACGGCTGATCGCGGCTCCGAGTTCTCCCGCCTCCTCCATGAGTTTCAGAGCCGTGGACTCCACCGTCGGCGAGATGCCGTTGAGCCGCGGCAGCGGAATCGCCTTGCTGGTCTGCACGGTCACCCTCCCAGTTCCCGGTTACCCGCCGGGTTCCACCCGGGTCAGCCGGTAGCCCTCCGGCGAGGCCACCGCTTTATACAGTTCGACGTGGCCGGCGGCCAGAATGGCCGCCGAGTTGGGATCCGGGTAGTCCGAGAGGTAGACCACCCGGACCACCCCGGCCTGGACCATCGCCTTGGCGCAGCCCACGCAGGGGAAGTCGGTGCAGTACATGGTGCTGCCGGCGCTGGAGACACCGTTGAGGGCGCACTGGAGGAGGGCGTTCAACTCCGCGTGGACCGTCCGGACGCAGTGGCCGTCCACCATCAGGCACCCGACGTCGTCGCAGTGGGGCGCCCCCCGGACCGCCCCGTTGTACCCCGTGGCGATCAGCCGGTTGTCCCGCACCAGCACCGCGCCGACCCGGCGGCGCGGGCAGGTGGCCCGGGCTGCCGCCAGCCGGGCCATCTCGATGAAGTAGTCGTCCCACGTGGGGCGCCGGTAGCCGGTCATCCTCCCGAGCGCTCCTCCCCTCGCCGTCGTCCTTGCCGCCGGGTGAGGCCTGGCCCCGGGCCGTTCTTCGCCCCCGCGCGGCGGCCGGCTCCCGCCCTGCCCGGCAGGCCAGGACCCATCACTTGGTGCCGAAGAGCCGGTCCCCCGCGTCCCCCAGGCCGGGGACAATGTACGCGTGCTCGTTCAGGTACCAGTCCACCGCGGCGACGTAGATGTCCACCTCCGGGTGCTGCTCGTGGACCCGCCGGATTCCCTCCGGGGCCGCCACCAGGGCCATCAGCTTGATCTGCCGGGCCCCCCGGTCCTTCAGGAACTGGATCGCCGCCGCGGCGCTGCCGCCGGTGGCCAGCATCGGGTCCAGGACGATCAGCTCCCGCTCCCCGGTGTCCGGCGGCAGCTTGCAGTAGTACTCCACCGGCTGGTGGGTCTCCGGGTCCCGGTAGAGGCCGATGTGCCCCACCTTGGCCGCAGGGATCAGCCGCAGCACCCCGTTCACCATCCCCAGCCCCGCCCGGAGGATGGGGACGAGGCCGATCTTCTTCCCCACCAGCATCCGGCACTTGCAGGTGGCCAGGGGGGTCTTGACCTCCACCTCCTCGGTGGGCAGGTCCCGGGTGATCTCATAGGCCATCAGCATGGAGATTTCCTCCAGGAGCTCCCGGAACTCCTTGGCCCCCGTCCGTTCATCCCGCAGGATGGCGAGCTTGTGCTGCACCAGGGGATGGTCCACTACCACGACGCGGCCCACGGTTCCCTCTCCCTTCTGCATCCCTTCCTGCGTCTAGCCGCCAGGACTGAACTCTCCCTCGCCCGGCCTAGCACGGCCCGTCGGCGCCGGTCTCCAGGGGCGGCAGCCGGTCCCGCCGGTAGACCGCCCGCTCCCCGCCGATGAGCTTGGGCCGGGTCCGGGCCGCGGTCAGGACGGCGCGGCCCACCTGCCGGACCCCCAGCCGCACCGGCACCGCCACCCGCCGGAGGTGCATGCCGATGAGGGTCTGGCCGATATCCAGCCCGGCATGGGCCTGTCCCCGGAGGTCCTCCACGCAGATGGCCTCGGGCTGGAGCGCCATGGCCCGGGAGGCAAAGGCGCCCCCCGCCCCGGGCACCGGAACCACGGTCACCTCCTCCAGGCCGTAGCGCTCGGCACACTCCCGGGTGACCACCAGGGCCCGGTTCAGGTGCTCGCAGCACTGGGCCGCCAGGTACAGCCCGTGCTCCCGGCAGACCGCCAGCAGGGGGCGCACCACCGCGTCGGCTACCGCCAGAGAGCCGGCGGTGCCGATCCGCTCCCCGCACACCTCGCTGGTGGAGCAGCCCACCACCAGGATCTGCCCGGGCCGGAGCCCCGCCACCGCCACCAGTTCCCGGGCGGCGGCCTCCACCTGCTGCCGGACTTCCGCCAGAAACTCCGGGGTCGGTTCCATTCCGTCACCCCCCGTCCGGAGCCACCTGCCGTCGCCATCTGCCGTCCGGTGCCGCCTGCTGCCGCGACGTCGCCCTCAGGCCCCGGACTCCCCGAACTCCGCCTCGATCCGGTGGATCTTCTCCACCCGGCGCTGGTGCCGGCCGCCGGCGAACTGGGCCGTAAAGAAGGCCCGGACGATCTCCTGGGCAAGCCCCGGCCCCACCACCCGGGCCCCCAGGGCGAGGATCTGGGCATCGTTGTGCTCCCGGGCCATCCGGGCCGAGTACGGGTCGTGGCAGAGGGCCGCCCGAATCCCCGGCACCTTGTTGGCGGCAATGGAGATGCCGATGCCGGTGCCGCAGATCACCACCCCGAAGTCCACCTCGCCCCGCTTCACCGCCAGGGCGACCGCCCGGCCGTAGTCGGGGTAGTCCACCGGCTCCCGGCTGTGGGTGCCGTAGTCCACGACCTCCAGGTTCAGTTCCCGCAGGGCCTCCACCACCGCGGCCTTCAGGTCAAAGCCGCCGTGGTCGCAGCCGACCCCCACCTTCAAGTCCCCTGCACCTCCTTCATCAGCCGCTCCAGCGCGAGCTCAAGCAGCCGCTCCATCTGCTCGGCGGCCTCCCGGTAGGCCTCGGCGCTGCGGCCGAAGGGGTCCGGGACCTCCTCCCCGGTGCCGGCATACTCCCCCAGGGTGTAGGTTTTCCCCGCCGCCCCGGGGACCAGGGCCAGGACCTGCTCCTTGTGGGCGGCGGTCATGGTCAGGATCCGGTCCGCACTGGCCACCAGGTCCGGGGTGAGGGGCCGGGACCGGTGGTCGCCGAGGTCGATCCCCCGCCCCAGGAGCGTCGCCTGGGCCTCGGGGGTGGCGGGCTGGTCGGGAATCGCAAAGGTGCCGGCGGAAAGGACGTTGAGCGAAAAGCCCCGCTGGGCAGCCAGATGCCGCAGCAGCGCCGCAGCCATGGGGCTCCGGCAGGTGTTCCCGGTACAGACGATCAGAACCGTCATCCCCAGGGTACCTCCCCTTCTCCCCCGGCCCGGACCACCTGCCCCGCCGCCTTCCGCAGGCGGTTCATGATCGCCAGGCCGATCCCCTCCTCGGGAAATCCTTCCGCCAGGATGATATCGGCCCCCTGGGCATCAAAGGACCGGAGCGCGGCGAAAAGGTTGGCCGCCACCCGGGCAAGGTCGCTCCGGCTCCCCACCTCCACCACCACCGGCGCCGGGTAGAGGCCCCGGCTCTCGGCGCTGGCCAGCACCCCGACCCGCCGGCCCCGGGCGGCCTCTTCGGCGATGAGGGACCGGATCCGCTCCTGGACCCGGGGCAGGGGCCCCTCCACCAGCACCAGGGGCGCCCGGGGGGCGTAGTGGGCGTACTTCTGCCCCGGAGACCGGGGCGGCGCCTGGGGCTCCTCCCCCAGCACCGCCGGGTCGACCCGGACCTCCCCGAGGACCTCGGTGAGCTGGGCCAGGGTGACGCCGCCGGGGCGGCAGAGCACCGGGGGCCGGGAGGTCAGGTCCACAAAGGTGGACTCAAGCCCCACCCCGGTCTCGCCCCCGTCCAGGATCAGGTCCACCCGGCCGTCCAGGTCCTCCAGGACGTGCTCCGCCCGGGTGGGGCTCGGCCGGCCCGAGAGGTTGGCCGAGGGGGCGGCGATGGGCACCCCGGCCGCCCGGATCAGCCCCAGGGCCACCGGGTGGTCCGGCATCCGCACCCCCACCGTGGGCAGGCCGGCGGTGACCACATCGGGCACCTCCGGCCGCCGGGGGAGGGCCAGGCTCAGGGGCCCGGGCCAGAACCGGACCATGAGTTCCCGGGCCGCATCCGGCACCTCCTGGACCACCCGGTCGAGGTCGGCAAGGTCCGCTACGTGGACGATGAGGGGATTGTCGGCCGGCCGGCCCTTGGCCGCGAAGATCCGGCGTACCGCAGCGGGATCCAGGGCATTGGCCCCGAGGCCGTAGACCGTCTCCGTGGGAAAGGCCACCAGCCCTCCCCGGCGAATGACCGCGCCCGCCTCCGCCAGGGCGTCGGGATCCGGCCGCCGGGGATCCACCTTCAGGATGCGCGTCGCCATGCCACTCCCCACCTGTCACCCTATGGCGGGCAGGAGTCCCCGGGCCGCAGTACCCATTCCTACAATTTTTCGGCTCCAGGGCTGCCCTCTCCTGCCCTGGGCCAGATGCCCACCACCGCCCGGAGGTGGCCGAGGTCGTCCCGGTACCCCCGGGCGGCAAACCCGGCCCCGGCCATGAGGGCCAGCACCTCCTCCCCCTGGCCGGCCCCCACCTCCAGGGCCAGGACCCCGCCCGGAAGCAGGTGGGCCGGGGCCCCGGCGATGAGCCGCCGGATCGCCCCGAGTCCATCTTCACCGGGGGTGAGGGCCAGCCGGGGCTCGTAGTCCCGGACCTCGGGCTGGAGCTCCGGGAGTTCCGCGGCCGGGATATAGGGGGGGTTGCTGACGACCCCGTGGAACTGCATCCCCGCCAGGGGCCCGTAGAGGTCGCCGGCCAGCAGGTGCACCCGGTCCGCCACCCCGTGCCGCCGGGCGTTTTCCCCGGCCACCGCCAGGGCTTCCGGCGAGAGGTCCACCGCCCAGACCTCCGCCGCCGGCAGGAGCCGGCAGAGGGCCACCGCGATGCAGCCCGAGCCCGTGCCGATGTCCGCCACCCGCAGGGTCCCCGGGCCCGGAAAGGCGGCCCGGAGGGCCTCGGCGAACCGGAGCACCAGCACCTCCGTCTCCGGCCGGGGGATCAGCACCGCGGGGGTCACCCGGAAGGTGAGCCCCAGGAACTCCTGGGTGCCCAGGATGTACTGGAGGGGCTCTCGGGCGGCCCGGCGCTCCACCCACCGGGCGAAGGTGGCCGCGGCCGCCGCCGGCACCGGCCGCTCGGGATGCAGCCGGAGGT
>QGUP01000571.1 GCA_003242505.1 Bacillota bacterium | reverse complement strand
GTGACCGACATGGTCATCACAGTGCTGATCGTCGTGAGAGTCAGACGTGTATAAGAGCCAGCTCATCTACTTTGTCATCAACTACACCATGTCGCTCCTGGCCCGGGGGCTGGAGCGGCGGCTGGCGGTGCGAAGCTACTGAGGCGGGCAGCCCTGGCCCCGGGCCGGCCGGGGGCGCCCCGGGCAGGCCGGCGGCGTCCCGGGGCCGCTTTTCCCTGGTCCGCAGGATGGCGGGCGGCATAACCTGTAGCGGCCCGGCTCCGGGGAGGGTCCGGGAGCCCTTGACATGCGAACACCTGGGGCTGCACAATACGTCTGTTACGAGATAGAATCGGATTCGAGCCACCGATCCCGGTCCCGGGCTATGGGTCATGTTGTCCAGGAGCGTGATGAGGCAATGGGTTGCCCGGATGAGCTGCGTCCGGACATGTCGGTGACCGACATCGCCTACGTCATCCTCAAGCGACGGGGCAAGGCGACGCACTTCAAGGAGCTCATCGACGAGATCCTGAAGGTCAAGCCCATGGGGCAGGAGAACCCCGGGCGGCTTCTGGCCCAGATCCACACGGAGATCAACCTTGACTCGCGGTTCATCCACCTGGGCAACGGCGAGTGGGGGCTGCGGGACTGGCAGCCGAAGGGCGGCACGAAGGTGATCCGGATCCGGACCACCCCGGCTCCGGTTACCCGGCCCCGGCCTGAGCTTCTGCCCGAGGACGAGTACGACGAACTCCTCGACGAGGAGGAGGACCTGCTGGCTGAGCCCGAGGAGGAAGAGGACGACCTCTACGGCTTTGACCGGGACGACGACTTCGACCGGGAGCTGGGCCGGGAGCTGGGGCGCAAGCTCCGGGACCTGGACGACGAGGACGAGGAATGACGCCGGGCCGAAAGGATCCCGGTTGGCGAGCGACCCCGGTGCAGGTATAATAGTAGGGGCTCACAGATGAGACGGCCGGTGAGACGACCGGCGGGGCTCCCCCGCCGGTCGTTTTCCGTTGTTCGGGAGGGGCACTTATGGCCAAGTTCATCTTCGTCACCGGTGGCGTGGTCTCCGGCCTCGGGAAGGGCATCACCGCGGCCTCCCTGGGCCGGCTGCTGAAGGCCCGGGGCTACCGGGTGACGGCGCTCAAGTTCGATCCCTACATCAATGTGGACGCGGGGACCATGAACCCCCTGCAGCACGGGGAGGTCTTCGTCACCGACGACGGGGCGGAGACCGACCTGGACCTGGGCCACTACGAGCGGTTCATGGACGTCTCCCTGGGCAAGGGGAACAACATCACCACCGGCAAGATCTACCAGGCGGTGATCGCCAAGGAGCGCCGGGGCGACTACCTGGGCAGCACGGTCCAGGTGATCCCCCACATCACCAACGAGATCAAGGCGAACATCCACCGGGTGGCCGATGAAGCCGAGGCGGACGTGGTGATCATCGAGATCGGCGGCACCGTGGGGGACATCGAGAGCCTGCCGTTCCTGGAGGCGGCCCGGCAGTTCCGGCACGACGTGCCCCGGGAGGACACCTGCTTCATCCACGTCACCCTGGTCCCGTACCTGGACTCCTCGGGAGAACTGAAGACCAAGCCAACCCAGCACAGCGTGGCGGAACTGAGGAGCATCGGCATCCAGCCCGACGTGCTGGTCTGCCGGTCCGAGCGGCCCCTGCCCCGGGACCTGCGGGAGAAGATCGCCCTCTTCACCGACGTGGAGCTG
>QGUP01000570.1 GCA_003242505.1 Bacillota bacterium | reverse complement strand
GGCCCTACCAGGGCCGGGCGGTACCTTATTTCCGACGGCAAGGGGGATTGCCCGCGGGAAGGGGTGAACGGAACTTGCAGGTCCCGGCGTCGTGAGAGCAGAATGCATTCGACAACGCGCAAGATGAAGGTTCGCGGCAAGGTGAAGGTTCGCGGCGGCCGGCGCGGGGGCGCCGGCTGCGCCGGGGGAGCGGAGGATGCGCCGGGGGGCGGAGGATGCGCCGGGAGAGAGGATGCGACAGGAGAGGAAGGCTGCGATTTCTGGCTAGCCGCCGGCCGCACCAGGTTCAAGAGCACGGAGGGTCCGGCGCCGCCAGGAGCTGCCGCAGCCGGTCCAGCGCTGCTGCCCAGCCGCTCTCGTGTTGGTTGCAGACCCTCTCGTCGTCGAACCCCTCATGGGTCAGGTGCAGGTGGGTCGCCGAGCCGTGGGGTTCCAGCACTACCTCCACCCGGGTCGCAAAGGACTCCTCTTCTCCCTCCCAGGTGAAGGTGAACTGGAGAATCCTGTCCCTTTCCACGGCGAGGAACTCGCCGGTGGCCACCACCAGATGGGCGCCGTCATACCGGGCACCCCACCGGTACCGGCCACCTGGCCTTGGATCGCAGGTGACCTCCGCACCTGGCCCCCACCACTGCCTGAGGAGGTCGGGCTCGGTCCAGGCTGCGAAAACCCGGGCCGGGGGTGCGGGCAGGGTGTACGTCAGCCGCAGCCTCAGGCCTTCCTGGCTGGTCATCGGATTCTCTCCCTCCTTGTGGTCACATGTGGCGCTTGCAACCATGTTCCGGATGCCCCGCTCGGGTAGGCCGGCCGCGCGGACCACCCAGGCCGGGTGGAGCGCAGCGGTCCGCGACCCGAGCGGCTTCGGGTCTGAATCTAGCACAGGGAGTGTTCGATTTTCTTATTCAGATTTGAGGTTTGACCCGGTGAGGGTGATTCGCACCCATCGGGGACAACCGAAGACCTCGACCGTCCGGCGGTGATCCTGCCCCGCCGGCAGGCTGCCCTGTCCCGCCGGCAGACTGCCCTGCCCTGACGGCAGGCCGCCTGGGCGGCCGAGATTTCATACAAGGAGGAGACAGGCGTCCGTGCTTGAGGTCCGGAATCTGGTCAAGCGCTTCGGCCACCGGGTGGCGGTGGACGGGGTGAGCTTTTCCGTGGCGCCCGGGGAGATCTTCGGCCTCCTGGGCCCCAACGGCGCCGGCAAGTCGACGACGATTCACCTCATCGCCGGGCTCCTGCGTCCCGACGCGGGGGAAGTCCTGGTGGACGGCCGGGAGTTCCGCCGGGACCCGACCTCGGCCCGGCGGCAGATGGGGGTGGTCCCCCAGGAGATCGCCCTCTACCCCACCCTGTCGGCCCTGGAGAACCTGCGGTTCTGGGGCGCGATGTACGGCCTCCGGGGCCGGGAGCTGGCGGCCCGGTGCCAGGAGGTGCTGGAGATCGTCGGCCTCACCGACCGGCAGAAGGACCGGGTGGAGACGTACTCCGGGGGCATGAAGCGGCGGCTGAACATCGCGGTGGCGCTCCTTCATCGCCCCCGGCTGCTGATCCTCGACGAGCCGACGGTGGGGATCGACCCCCAGAGCCGCAGCCACATCCTGGAGACGGTCCGGCGGCTCAGCGAAGCCGGGATGGCCGTCCTCTACACCAGCCACTACATGGAAGAGGTCGAGGCCCTCTGCCGGCGGGGGGGCATTCGTGGCGACGGCCGGGGCATCTC
>QGUP01000128.1 GCA_003242505.1 Bacillota bacterium | reverse complement strand
GGGGCCGATCCGGGCCGGCGACGGCCTTCCCTGGCCCCACACTTACCGCAATAAAATAGGTATTTTATTGCGCTAAGGCCATTATACCAGATACGGCAGTCCCTGGCAAGACCCCCGTGACCAAAGACCGCCCCAGCGGGCACAAGAGCCCCTGCCGAGCACAGGCTCACCCCAAAGGACCGGCGGCCACCCCGGCCGGGATCTCTTCGCCCCCAGCCGGCCGTGGCCGCCCCGCATTCCATCGCACCACACGAACGTCACACGAGTTTCGCTGTCCGTGACTTCCCCTCTGCCAACGACGCCCCGGTCCATCACGCCAGCACCCGGATCTCCCCCGGGTGGTCGGAGACGCACTCGCCGATGACCGCCGCCGCGGGCGTCCCCCGCTCCCGGAGGGCCGCCACCAGGTCCTCGGCCGCCCCCGCCGGCACCGCCAACAGGAGCCCCCCGGAGGTAACCGCATCGCAGAGCATCATCTGGGCCACCTCGTCCAGGGCGGGGTCGAACCGGACCTTATCCTCCAGCCAGCGCCGGTTGGCCCTCGAACCCCCTGGCCAGACCCCCTGGCGGCCGAACTCCCAGGCTGCGGGCAGTACCGGCACCTCCGGGGCGTAGATCCGCATTCCCACCCCGGATTCCCGGGCCATCTCGTAGGCGTGGCCCAGGAGGCCGAACCCGGTGATGTCCGTCACCCCCCGGATGCCGAAGGGCTCGAACAGGTCCACCAGGTTGTTCAGGGCCGCCATCACCCGGGTGACTTCCATTTCCTGGTTGGAAGTCGCCAGCCCCCGCTTGATCGCGGTGGTCACGGTGCCGATGCCGATGGGCTTGGTCAGCACCAGCCGGTCCCCGGGCCGGGCGCCCCCCTTGGTGCAGATCCGGTCCGGGTGGACCAGCCCGGTGACCGCCAGGCCGTACTTGGGTTCAGGGTCGTCGATGGAGTGGCCGCCCAGCAGGGCCACCCCCGCCTCCGCGAGCTTGTCCGCCCCGCCCCGGAGGATCGCCGCCAGCCACTCGTGGGGAAGCTTCTGGACCGGGAAGCCCACCAGGTTCAGGGCCGTCACCGGCCGGCCGCCCATCGCGTAGACGTCGGAGAGGGCGTTGGCCGCCGCGATCTGGCCAAACCAGTACGGGTCATCGACGATGGGGGTGAAGAAGTCCACCGTCTGCACCAGGGCCAGGTCCGGGGTCAGCTGGTAGACCCCGGCGTCGTCGGGATGCTCCAGGCCCACCAGGACCGCAGCCTGGTCCTGGGGCAGGGGCAGATGGCGCAGCACCTGCGCCAGATCGGCCGGGCCGATCTTGCACCCTCAGCCGGCCTTGCCGGTGGTCTGGGTCAGCCGGAGCCGCTCGCCCCCGGTCACCGCCGCTCACCTGCCTTCCGTACTATACGTGCGCCGTATCCCTGCGCCGCTCAGCCCTGCCGCACGGGCAGCCCCCGGCGGTCCCGGCCCCTCCCCTCCCCCTACCCCGGGGGTGCACCGGGTGCACCTGAGGCAGGTGCCCGGAGCCCATAGGCCGCCGCCAGGTCCCCGGGGGTGACCTCCCGGGCCGGCCGGTCCAGGACCACCCGGCCCGCCCGGAGCACCACGATGCGGTCGCAGAACTCCAGGGCCAGTTCCGGCGCATGCAGGCTGAGCACCAGGGTGGTCCCTTCCCGGCGGTTCCCTTCGCAGAGCAGTTCCAGGACCATCCGGGCCGTGGCCGGATCGAGGTTCGAGACCGGCTCGTCCCCCAGGATGACCCCACCCCCCTGGACCAGGGCCCGGGCCACCGCGACCCGCTGCCGCTGGCCCCCGGAGAGGCGGCGGACAGGGACCTGGGCCTGGTCCGCCAGGCCCACCTGGGCCAGGGCCCTCCGGGCCAGCTCCCGGTCCGCCCGGGGGAAGAGCCCGAGGAGGACCCGCCAGAGGGGCAGGTGACCGAAGCGCCCCACCAGGACGTTGCCCAGTGCGGTGTAGGGCTCGATGAGATGGTATTCCTGAAAGATCACCCCGATCTCCTTCCGGATCGCCCGCAGTTCCCCGGGTGAGGCACCGGTCACCGGCCGGCCCCGGAACCGCACCACCCCCTGGGTGGGCCGGACCAGGCCGGTGATGCACCGGAGCAGGGTCGACTTGCCGGCACCGGAAGGGCCGAGGAGGGCCACCCGCTCCCCGGCGCCGATGACCAGGCTGACCCCGTCGAGGGCCGGGGGCTGGCCTTCCCGGTAGCGATGGGTGATTCCCTCCAGTTCGATCATCTCACGTCACCTGCCTGCGGACCAGGGCCCCGAGGGCGTCGGAAAGGAGCACCAGGACCAGAATGCCCAGGGTATCCACCAGCATCCGGTCGTACTGCAAAAGCGACCGGTGGAGCATCAAGAGGTGCCCGATGCCCCCCGCGCCCACCAGGCCCAGGACGGTGGCGGTGCGGATGTTGCACTCAAACCGGAAGAACAGGTGGCTGAAGAGGTGCGGCAGGGACCAGGGCAGGATCCCGTGCCAGATGACCGCCGCCCGGCCGGCGCCGGTGCTGAGCACCGCCTCCTGGGGCCCCGCCGGCGCCGCCTCGTACACCTCGGCCATCAGCTTGGTCAGGATGCCCACGTTGTGGGCGGCCAGGGCCAGGATGCCGCTGATGTTGCCGAGGTCCGTGGCCACCAGGAACAGGAGCGCCCAGAGGATCTCCGGTATCGCCCGACAGAAGGCTGCCGCCCCCCGCACCAGCCCCCCGATCCAGTCGGGGAAGAGCCCCCGGGCCGCGGCGAGGCTCAGGGGAAAGGCGAGGACAAAGGCCAGCAGGGTCCCGAGGAAGGCGATGCCGATGGTCTCTCCCATCTCGGCGATCACCGTGGGCAGGACGGTCCAGTCCGGCGGGAACATGCCCGCCACGAAGCTCCGGACCGCGGACAGGTCCCACTGGGAGGGCTCAAACCCGGTCACCCACACGCTCCAGGCGATGGCCGCCGCCAGCGCCCCGGCCAGGACAAGCCGCCGGCCTGGGGTTGTCCCGTACATCGCTACGCCTCCCTGTTTCCATCGCTGGATCGGGCGTCCCCTGGCGTCTTCCGGCGTTGCCTCAGACGTTCACTTGCCCTTGAGGTCGTACGCCTTCAGGTCGATCCCCATTGCGGCTGCCGCTTCCCGGATCGGGTCGTAGAGCCGGTCCTCTGCGGCCACAAACCCGTCGGCCCCAAAGGCCCGGAGGATCTCCGGGTCCTGGATTTCCAGGAAGGCCTGCTGCAGCTTCTGCACCACCTGGGGGTCGAGATCCGGCCGGGCCGCCCAGGGGTACTGGTACAGGGGCTCGGACTGCCAGACCACCCGGACCTTGGCGTAGGCCTCGGGCAGGGTCTTGCTGAGCTGCCCCGTGAAGATCGCGCTGTCGATGGCGCCGATGTCCGCCTTCCCCCCGGCCACCGCCGTCAGCACCGCGTCGTGGTGGCCGGTGAAGGTGTACTGGATGTCCCTCTCCCAGTCGAGGCCGGCCCGCCTCAGGGCCAGGCGCGGGATCAGGGAGCCCGAGGTCGACCCCGGGTCGGCGAAGGCAACCCGCTTGCCCTTCACATGCCGGACAAAGTCCTCAGCGGTCTTCAGTTCCGGTATCTCCGAGTCCCTGGGTACGATGAGGTAGCTGTGATAGTAGGGCTTGCCGTCCACCGTCTGGGTCACGAAGGCCCGTACACCGCTCTGGGCGTGGGCTACCACGTATGTAAAGGGACCGAAGAAGCCGACATCCGCCTTGCCAAAGCGCAGGGCCTCGACGACCGAGGCGTAGTCCGTGCCGATTCGCACCTCTACCCGCAGGCCGCTGCGCTGGGACAGTTCCCTCTCGAGCTTTTCCATCGCGGCCTCGAACTCGCCGGCCCCCTGGGTTGGGATCACCAGTATTCGGATGGGCGCCCCCGACGGGCCGCCCTCCCCGGCGGACCCGCCGCACCCCGCCAGGGAGACCGCCAGGGTGACCGCCAGCAGAGCCCCGAGGCCCCGGCGCGGGAGCCAACACAGCCAATTCACCGAATTGCACCTCCTCATGGAAGGCGTCGTCAACGGAATGATATTGGCCGGGGATTGGTCCATTCCTCTTACGTATTGGTAATTTCTTTTTACCAATTGCCGTGCCCATCCCCGACCTGAAAGCTGCGCAGGGAGCCAGGGGTGGCGCATCCTCCCAGGCTGCGCTCCCCTCCCCCGCTGGCCGCGGGCCCCCGGTCGCCCATCTCCCGGGTGCTCCACACCCGCCCGACCGGCGGCCCTGCGGTACCAGGGGCGCCAACGGCCCCCGAGGGCCTCAGACCCCGAAGACCTCAAACCCCGAAGGCCCAGACCGCGAGGGCCTCAGACCTCGAGGGCCTCAGACCCCGAGGACCTCAGGCCCCGAGGGCCTCGGGGGCTGCTCCCCTCCTCTCCCCTCCGCCGCCGCGCCGAGTCGGGCCAGGAGCACCACCGCCCCCTCCGGCAGCGGTCGATCCCGGCGCCAGCAGGCGCTGATGGAGCGCCGCAGATCGACCCCGATGAGCCGGACCACCGGCAGTTCCCCGGGGGCCAGGGACCAGCGGGAGAAGAAGGCACACCCGACCCCCGACCGAACCGCAGCCTTGATGGCCTCCGGGCTGCCCAGTTCCGCCACCACCCGCAGGTCCTCGGGGGTGAGCCCCACCCGGGCCAGGGCCGCCAGCACCGTCTGCCGGGTGGCCGAGCCGGGTTCCCGGAGGATCAGGGGCAACTGCCGCAGTTCCCGGACCTCCAGGGCCGGCGGCAGCGGCATCTCGGGAGGCCGGACCAGCACCACCTCGTCCTCGGCGATGGGCCGGGCCGCCAGAAGGGGATCGTCCACCCCGACCCCCACCAGGCCCAGGTCCACGGCCCCATCCCGAACCCACCGGAGCACCGTCTCGGTGTTGGCCACCCGCACCTGTACCTCCAGGTCCGGAGCCCACTGCCGCAGCGCGGCCAGGTACCGGGGCAGCAGCCGCTCCCCCGGCACCGTGCTGGCCCCGATCACCAGTACCCGCCGCCCCTCGCCCCGGAGGGCGGCCAAGGCCGCTTCCAGTTCCCGGTAGGCGGCCAGCACCCGGTTCGCGTGCTCCAGGAGCCGCTGCCCGGCGGGGGTCAGGGCCACCCGGCGGGTCGTCCGGGTGAAGAGCCGCACCCCGAAGTGGGATTCCAGCACCTGAATGTGTCGGCTGACCGCCGGCCGGGTCAGTCCCGCGGCCAGCGCTGCCTGGGTGAAACTGCCGTGTTGGGCCACCAGGCAAAAGACCCGCAGCGACTGAAGCATCTCCCCACGCCACCCCACTGCTCTGACCCCTGCCCTGACGGCGGCGGACCCCTCGGTGGAGACCGGGCACCGGCTGCCGCAGGACAGAAGGGTACAGGGTTCACCCTTCGGCAGGGACCTCCCCCGCCCCTCCTCGCCTACCGGGCGGGGCGGAGCCGGCCCCGGTCCGGTGGTGCGGGGCGCAGTACCCTTCCGGAGACCGTCCGGACAAAGGTGGGATGCAGGTGGAGAGCGACCAGCCGCCGGTCCCGCCCCCGGTCCGGCGCCTGCAGCGCCGAGGCCGGAAGCCTCTCCGACTGGGCCGGCAGCGACGGGGCTGAAGGCCCCTCCGACTGGGCCGGCACCGATGGCACCGGGGTCGGCGCTGCGTCCCTCCGGGGCCCTCGGGAGGCATCCGGTTCCGGACGGGACCCCGGCGGCGACGATGGCGGGGGCACCACCCGGACCACGGTCGTCGGCACCATCGCCGGCGAGGCCGGGGGCGGTCCGTCTTTGCGCCCGCCCAGTGGGACCTGTCCGCGGTCCGGGGCCTCGTGGCGGGCGGGGCCTGCAGGGGGGACCGGAGGCGGCCAGACCGCGCCTGCCGAACCGGGGGTCGGGGGCCATCCGGCAGGGCCTGTTGTGCCCGCGGCCGGGGGTGACCCGGCGGGGCCGGCGGGGCCCGGGGCCGGGGGCCGGGCCGGCAGGGGCAGGGGGCGGACCACCCCCCCCGGTTGCGAGGCGGTCCCCCGGGGGGCAGTCCGGTCCCACGGCCGAGACCTCGCTCCCCTCGCCGGCCGCGGCCGGGCCGGCGCGGCGCGGGGGCCGCCCCGCCGCCGCCCCTCCCCCTTTCCCTTTTTACCCTTTCCCAGCCC
>QGUP01000569.1 GCA_003242505.1 Bacillota bacterium | reverse complement strand
GACGGGGCGCCGGAAGCGGCGGCGGCTCCTACCCACGAGGAACTGGTGGTGGTGGACCGGGCCGGCCGGATCCAGATCCCCCAGGAGATGCTGGCGGAAGCCGGGATCGGGGACCGGGTACGGCTGGAGGTGGAGGAGGGGCGGATCATCGTCCGGCGGCCGTAGGCCGCGCAGGACTTCCATCTCTGATACCGAACTTGTTTTCGGTGACGGCGCCAGACTGGATCGACCTGCCAGGCTCGATTCGCCAGAGCCGTGCCAGACTGGACTGGCTCGACCAGCCGGGGGGCCGCCACAACACCCATTCAGGGAGGAAAGGAAAGATGTCGTTCCGGGTCGTGCACTGGGAGATCATGGGGAAGGACCCGACGAGGCTGCGGGAGTTCTACCAGGCCCTCTTCGGCTGGAACTTCGAAGTGGTGCCTCAGTTTGACTATGCCATCACCGGCCCCCAGGAAGGCGCCGTCAGCGGCGGTATCGGCAAGGACGAGACGCCCAGGGTGATCATCTACGTGGAGGTCCCGGACCTGGAGGAGACCCTCCGGCGGGCCGAGAGCCTTGGCGGCCAGGTGGCCTTGCCGCCCACCGAGGTCCCGGGCGGCCCGACCCTCGCGGTCTTCACGGACCCGGAGGGCAACCACGTGGGGCTGATCAAGGCGATGGGTTAGGAAAGCAGCAAAGAAGAGAGGGCGGCGCCGGCCAGTGGGCCGGGCCGCCTTCCTTGTACGTTGCCTTGTGGCCTCAATCTTCCGGGGGCAGCAGAGAGTCCTCGAGGGGCGGGTGGGCGCAGAGTTCCCGCGGCTCCCACGGGATGCCGCCGAGGCTCAGGGCAGTCAGGAAATCCAGGTGGGCCTCGGCCCACTCCGCCGCGGCCCGGCAGCCCTCGGCGGGGCTGGAGGCCGTGCGCAGGGCGTCCAGCAAGCCGTGATAGCGTCCTTGCCCCTGCCGGAGGACGGCTGCTGCCTCCTCCGCCCGCCCGGTCCGGAGGAGCACCCCGCCCAGGCGGAAACGGACCAGGGCCCGCAGGGCCTCGTCAAAGGCAGCCAGTTCGGCTTCCTCCAGCTTCCTTGGCCACGCGTTGTACTGCCACAGGGTACCGGGGTGGGCCCTCCGGGCCGGGTCCAGCGCGGCCCGGAAGAAGGCCTCGGCGTCCGCCATCCGTCCGACGGCCTCTGCCACCACCCCGTCCCAGAACAGCCCGTACGCCGGTTCCTCCTTCGCGAGATGGAAGAACAGGTCGCCGTCGGTGTGGACGAACCGGCGGTCCACGAGGCGGAAGGCCCCCTCCTGGTAGCGGTACCGGTCCACCCGGGTTCCCGTCTCCATCAGCCTCCGGCTCCCGCCGGTCAGGACCAGGTCCTGGCCCTCGATCGCTACCCGCACTCCGTCACCCCAGGAAGTTCTGCTGATTGCCATCTCGCCAGGGAGGTGTCGGAACGAACCGGGCGTCCATTCGGTCACGAAGACGAAATAGGGCTGTGGACCCGTGGCAATCATGTACGGCCTTGACCAGACGATCTGCAGACGGCCGCTGTTGGTCAGGTCGGCCACCCCGTGCAGGTAGGGCTGCATCAGCTCCAATTCTGCCTGGTCCGACATGGCGTCGGAGCGGTCCACCTCAAACCGGTCGCCCTGGCGGTAGATGACGAAGAGCGCCGCGCCCTGTCTGGGGCGGTGGGTGCCCGGGTCGGTGACGGGAAGGGCCAGCACGTACTCATCGAGGCCGTT
>QGUP01000568.1 GCA_003242505.1 Bacillota bacterium | reverse complement strand
TGACGGTCGGCCGCGGGCCGGGCACCGCCCGGGTGGGCGGCGCGGTGGTCACCGCCGGGGGGGGCGTGCGCCTCGCCTCGGCCCGGGTCCGGGTGCTCCGGGCGGGCTTCGGGGTGGTGGCCGAGGCCTTCACGGGCCCGGACGGGTCCTTTGACCTGGAGGTGCCGGCCTCCACCGGCGAGGGGGACACCTACCAGGTGGACGTGCTGGCCCCCCAGCACGGCGCCCTCCGCACCGACCCCTTCCTGCTCCCGGGGGGCACCATCCGCAGCCTGACCGGAGAGAGCCGGCTGGCGGTGAGCCCCATTCAGACCCAGGTCACCGGCCGGGTGCTGGAGGCCGACGGTCACGGCGTCGGCGGGGCGGAGGTCCTCCTGGAGCGGCAGGGGGTCGGGGTCATCGCCACGGTGAAGGCCCAGCCCGACGGCACCTTCCACATCACCGGGGTCCACGTCCAGCCCGGGGCCCGGTACCGGCTGCGGGTGATCGCCCTGGACGGGGCCCGGACCGGGGCCGTCACCGACTGGGTGGAACTGACCCCCGGCAGGCCCTGGGAGGTCACCCTCCAGTTCAAGCGGGGCTCCGGCGACATGTACGACGAGGGCAACATCCGGGTGGCGGTGGTGGACCCCGCCGGCCGCCCGGTGGAAGGGGCTGTGGTGGAGCTCTTCCGGGAAGGCTACGGCAAGATCCGGGAAGGGACCACCGACGCCCTGGGCCACCGGCTCTTCACCCGGGTGGAGGGGAACCAGGCCCCGGCCAGCAGCTGGTGGGCGCCCAAGGGGAACGGCTTTGTGGTGCGGATCCGGAAGCCCGGCTACTACGACCTGGTGGTGGGGGAGCCCACCCTGGACGTGACCAAGGAGCAGGAGACCGTGGTGAACGCCGTGCTCTACCCGGTCTCCGCGCCGGTGTCGGGCCAGGTGACAGACCCCGACGGCCGGCCGGTGGCCGGGGCGAAGGTCGTCCTCCTGCCCGAGGGCGGGGGCCTTTCCCTGGAGACCACCACCGACGACCTGGGGGCCTTCCGGTTCCCGGAGGTGAGCACCGGCCGCCGGTGGACCCTGACGGTCCAGGCGGAGGGCTACTGGCCGGGGATGGGGCCTGAGGCCATCGCCCTGGACCCCGCCCAGGGCGCGGTGGTGAACGTCACCCTCCGGCCCATGGGGGCGACCCTCACCGGCCGGGTCGCGGGGGACGGCGGCCGGTCGGTGGCCGGCGGCCTGGTGGTGGTGGCCCCCGACGGCCGGCGGTTCTCCGCCCGCACCCAGTCCGCGGGCTGGTATGAGCTGAAGGGCCTGCCCCCGGGGGTGCCCCTCACCCTGGCGGTGGACGCCGGGGAGGAGGCGGCGGCGCCGGCGGCCCCGGCGGAGCCGGCGGCTCCGGAGGCTGCGGTAGTCGGCCTCACCCCGGACCTCCAGCCCGTGGGGCCGGTGGTCCTCCAGCCCGGGGAGCGGCGGACCCTGGACCTGGCCCGGCCCAGCGGGACCGGGACCGTGGCCGGGACCGTGATGGACCTCCAGGGCCAGCCCCTGCCCGGGGTGTGGCTCCAGCTGGTCCGGGAAGGGGCCGGTGTGGTGGCGACGGCCCAGACCGACTTCCAGGGGCGGTACCAGTTTGCCGACGTGCCGGCCAATCCCCCCGGCGGCCGCTACCTGGTTCGGGTGGCCGCCCCCGCCGCCGGGTACCGGCAGGCCGGGAGCCCCGGGGCGCCCGCCCTCCTCCGCGTGGTGCCCG
>QGUP01000567.1 GCA_003242505.1 Bacillota bacterium | reverse complement strand
GGGCGAAGGCCAGGTGCCAGGCGGTGACGGGCCGGTCCTCTCCCAGGCCGGCGACCCGCTTCAGGGCCGCCAGCCCCGGCCGGGGGGCGGCCTCCAGCCGGGCGAGCCCTTCCCGGACCAGGATCCGGTTCTCCCCCACCAGGGGCACCAGGTCCGCCACCGTGGCCAGGGCCACCATGTCCAGAAGCTCGTCCAGGAGGGGGTCGTCGGGCCCCAGGAGGGCCTGGGCGAGCTTGAAGGCCACGCCTGCCCCGCTCAGCCCCTTGAAGGGGTAGGGGCAGTCGGGCCGCCTGGGGTTCACCACCGCGGCCGCGGCCGGGAGCACCGGCCCCGGCTCGTGGTGGTCGGTGATCACCAGGGTGATGCCCAGTTCCCGGGCCGCCTCGGCCTCGGCCAGGGCGGAGATGCCGGTGTCCACGGTCAGCACGAAGTCAAACCCCGCTGCCCGGGCCCGCTCCAGGGCCGCCCGGTTCACCCCGTACCCCTCGGTGAACCGGTTGGGGATGTAGTACTCCACCGGCACCCCCAGGCGGCGGAGCACCGTGACCAGGACCGCGGTGCCCACCAGCCCGTCCACATCGTAGTCGCCGTACACCAAAACAGGCTGTCGGGCTGCGACCCGCTCGCGGATCAGCCCGACGGCCCGATCCATGTCCTTCATCTGTAAGGGATCCAGCAGCCGGTCCCAGCGCGGGTCCAGGAACTCCCGGGCTGCCTCCGGGTCGGCGTACCCCCGGGCCACCAGCACCTGGGCCAGCACCGGGGAGATGCCCAGGGACTCAGCCAGGCCCAGGGCCAGGGCCGGGTCCGCGCCGGCCCAACGCCAGCGCCGGACCCTGTAGGGTCGTGCCACCGCTTCTCCTTCCCCCTTGTGCCTGCGGGTCTCCGGCCCGCAACGGGGCCGGCGTTCCGCTAAGGGGTTCGCCGTCCCGGGGGCGGTCCCCTGCCGCGCCGGGGCCCCGGCGCCTCCGGCTCTTCCCTGCCGCCCCCCGGGTCACCGGCGGCTCCGGCACCGGAGCCGCTCCCGGTGGGCGATCCGGACCAGGGCCTCCTCGTCCAGCCCCTCCACCACGTGGAGGGTGCCGCCCGCGGCCCGGGCCAGGTCCTCCAGGTACCGCCGGGAGGGCATCAGGCCGATGCACCCGAAGGGCACCCGGCTCCGGGCCACCTGGCGGGCGGCCTCCAGGGCGTCGGCCAGGGGGTCCAGGCCCCACTTGGGCACCGTGGGGATGCCGTCGGTGATGAGGAGCACCAGGGGCCGGCGCACCCGGCTGTCCCGGATGAGCTCCAGGGCCCCGGTCAGGCCGTGGGCCATGGGGGTAAGGCCCATGGGCTGGATCCGGGCGAGCCCTTCCTCCACCCGGCCCCAGTCCCGGGTGAAGGGGACGTGGACCCGGACGTCCCGCTCCTGGAAGGCCACCACCGCGATCCGGTCCCGGGTGCTGGTGAGGAGGTGCCGGACCAGGTGCTTGGCCGCCAGGATCCGCCGGCCGGCCATGGAGGCGCTGGCGTCGATGAGGAGGCAGAGGTACAGGGGCTGGTCCCCGGCCCGGGTGTAGACGTGGAGGTCCCGCCGCTCCAGGGTGAGGCGGCCGGGGCGGGGAGCGCCCCGGGCCCGCGCCAGGTACCTGCGGCGGATTCCCGCCACCCCCCTCCCCGGCCCCCCCAGGGGGGGGAGGGGGGGGGCCTGCGCCACCGGGGCCCACCCCCGCACCGGCCCGGCCCGCACCCGGGGGGGGGGCG